>DBOL01000032.1:48736-49462 GCA_002299555.1 Candidatus Aminicenantes bacterium UBA647 | reverse complement strand
CTGAATCTTTTATCGTTGGTCGGGGTATCATTGGTAATTTCCTTTATTTTTATTGTTGAATTACCGTTATATAGTCGGATCTTTACTTTGGCATGCATCTCGCCGTCAGTTCTCCACTCAACTACATGGGCTTCACTTTTCGCCCAGACAGCTTCATTGGCCGGTTTTGTTACAGTAATTGATGATGCAAATGAGATCGAGGCAAACAAAATAAATCCGCTGATTATATATAAAACTTTTTTCATTTTTTTTCTCCTTTATATTAGTAATTTAAACTATTCTGGTAGAATAATTTTTTATCTTCTTGTGTCGGGGTCATCTTTTGCATTTATAATAAAGAAATCTTCACTCTCCGCACGGATCTTTCCATCAAGTGTTTTTATTATTATAGTATATACGTTTGTCATGAGATTTCTTGGGATCTCTCCCCTGAACAGTCCGTTATTTGCAGTATTTTGAGCGATGAGCGTTGTTTGTAATCTTGGAGATCTTCTTTGGAGAAGAATTCTTACCCTTCTCCCCTGGGTTCCGGTACCGGTTTTTTCCCACATTANNTCGCCGTCAGTTCTCCACTCAATTACATGTTCAACATTCTTTGCCCAGACATCTCCGTTGGCCGGTTTTGTTACTCTAATTGTATTGGTGGTAGATTGATCCGGAAAAGATACTAATGCCAGTAAAACAAGTCCCAGGATTATAGATATAACTTTTTTCATTTTTTTTCTC
>DBOL01000032.1:0-48488 GCA_002299555.1 Candidatus Aminicenantes bacterium UBA647 | reverse complement strand
GTACCGGTTTTTTCCCACATTATATGTATTGGAAATGGCAATGCAGTATTGCCCAGCCTGAGTTTCCACTTATGATTTTTGGGCGGATGAGTGATGATAATGGATGGAGGTGTGTAATTAAATTTCTTTTTTATATTGGGAGAATTAAGGGTTCGTATGCCGGGTACCTTTAAAACAGGAGTTGAATTTGATTCCCCTGACTCCTGTTGAGTCCTTATTTCGAATACACCACCTGTATTTGAGAAGTTGTTGTTTAAGGTTTTCACTCTTATCCGATAATGACCATCCGGTACATCGTTGAAAAAATTTGGAGGACATCTATATGTTCCGTCATTTTCAGTATCGTTAACTATATCTTTTATTTTCGCAGTTATTTCTCTGTTATAAAGTCTGATCTTCACATGATCTGTTATATTTCCGGTTATACTCCATTGAATAGTCAGACTGTCAGATTTTACCAATACAGTATTGTAAGTTGGATATGTTACCTGCATGGATTGAGAAAATCCAATCGTTGCCATGAATAAGAGCATTAATATTGAATATACATTTTCTTTCATTTTTTTTCTCCTGTATATTAGTAATATAAACTATTCTGGTGACATATCTCAATAAAAAAATATTTTTAACGATTTGATCAAACTTGTTATCCGATTTCGGAAAGGGTGAATATTTCCAAAAAAAATTTACAAAAACATGGAAAATATATTAAACAAATCAGAATTGATTTCGTAAGATGATAGATATCCGTTATAATAAGGTAAAAAAGAGGAAAACAATGGAAAAAAAGAGTAAGAAAACTTTATTATTTATAGCAATACTGATCGTTGCATCATTTCTTCTGATGATCTTTCTGGGGACTTTTAAAAAAGAACTTCAGAAAAAGCCGAAGAATGTTGAGAAACGGTTTGTTAAAGTAGCAGAAGTTGAATACGGTGACATCTCCTCCAAGATCGAAGAATTCGGCAGAGTTATTTCACTTGAAAAGATTGATATTTTGTCTGAGGTCAGAGGGAAAATAGAATCAGGCGATGTCCCCCTGAAAAAAGGTCAGCGGTTTAAAAGAGGCGACCTGCTTTTGAAAATTTATGACAAAGAGGCGAAACTTGCATTGAAAGCAAAAAAGAGCCGATTTCTCAATCTGATCGCAAATCTTCTTGCTGATTTCAAAATAGATTTTCCTGAAAGATTTGGCAGATGGAAAGAGTTTTTTGACAGTATCTCAATTGACAAGATCCTGCCTGATATGCCTGAGACCAAGAGTAAGAATGAGAAGATCTTTCTTGCATCCAGAAATATTCTAAGTGAATTTTATTCTATTAAAATGGATGAGGTTGTTTTAAGAAAATATTCGATATATGCCCCGTTTTCAGGAAGTTTTACATCTGTAAAGATGGAAGTGGGTGGTATTGCAAATCCCGGATCCCCGATCGCAAATGCTATAAGAACAGACAGAATGGAGATAGAAGTTCCTATAGACAGTAAAGGGGTGAAATGGGTAAAACTTGGTGACAAGGTAAATATTGAGATTGATAAGAGCCGCGGTGTTATCCAGGAGGGTAAAGTAGTCAGAGTCTCCCCGTTCATAGATCCGGGAACACATTCTGTTGCAGTCTTTATAGGTTTTGAAAATAAAAAATCAGATCCTATTTTCTCGGGAGATTATCTTAAGGTAATATTCTCAGGGATAACTATAAAAAATGGAATGAAAATAGCTAGAAATGCAGTGTTTAATAATAATGAGATATTTCTTGTTAAGGACAACAAGCTGATGAAGACGGAGATAAATGTTCTTAAACTTGATGCGAAAATTATTATATTTAACGGACTTGTAGCTGGAGAACTACTCGTTATAGAACCTCTGATAAATGCACGTGACGGATCTCCTGTAGAACCACGAAGGTGACCAGATGAAGAAACTAATCACCACATTTATAAAATATCCTTTCTATTCAAACCTTATTGTAGTTTTCCTTATTGTTGCAGGAGGAATCGGGTTACTTAATATGAACAAATCCTTTTTCCCTGAGAGATCTAACAGGGATATTGTAATTTCAATGGTTTATCCCGGAGCTTCTCCTAAAGAGATGGAAGAGGGGATCACGACCAGAATTGAGGAAGCAGTAAGGAGTATAGTAGGAATACTCGAGATGTCTTCAACTTCATCTGAAAACTTTGCTATGGTCAGGATCACAACTACCGGTGAATTCGATATAGATACAACTTTGATGGAAGTGAAAAATGCGGTTGATTCTATAAATTCTTTTCCTGTTGATGCAGAAAAGCCTGTAGTTTTCAAACAGCGTGCAACAACACGTGCTATGTTCCTGGGACTCTCTGGTGATGTTGATCTGCTTACTATCAAGAAGTATGCCGACCAGATCGAGTATGATCTTCTTACATCCGGCATTGTTTCGCAGGTAAGTATTTTCGGATTTCCACAATTGGAAATTTCGGTTGAAGTCCCCGAAGAAGTACTCAGAAAATATAATCTCACATTTGATATGATCTCCAGAGCAATCGCACTCAACAATCGTGATCTCTCGGCCGGATTAATAAAATCAAAAAGTGAAGAGATCCTTATAAGATTAAGGTCCAGAAGCGTAAGGCCGGAAGATATAGGAGAAATTGTACTCAGAGCTGAAAATGATGGTAGTTATCTTAAAATAAGGGACGTTGCAGATATCAAATTGAAATTTGCAGATGTCTCCAGCCGGGCTCTAATGAACGGAAAGAAGGCTGTTTATATTTCTGTTGAAAAACTTGCGAACGAGGATCTCGAAAAGATCTCTGTTAGTATGAGAAAATATATTGCAGAATTCAATGAGAAAAATAAAGGTGTAAAACTTGAAATAACCTTTGATTTTCTCGATATCCTTGAGCAAAGGCTTGATCTCCTATACCGTAATGGTGGAATAGGGCTTTTTCTGGTTATTCTCTCCCTGGGGTTTTTCCTTAGTTTTAGATTGTCATTATGGGTAGCATGGGGTATTCCGGCATCATTTCTGGGAATGTTCATTGTCGCTGCCGGTTTCGGCATTACTATTAATATGATCTCATTATTCGGGATGATCCTGGTTATAGGTATTCTGGTTGATGATGGTATTGTCATAGCAGAGAATATATATCAGCATTTTGAAAAAGGGAAGAGTCCGAAAAGGGCTGCAATTGACGGCACAATGGAGGTCCTCCCTGCAGTCCTTACTTCTGTGACAACTACAATAATTGCATTCGCTCCTCTGATGGTGCTTGAGGGGATGATGGAGTTCATGTATGAGATGGCATTTGTTGTTATTTTCAGCTTGATATTCTCACTTTTCGAGGCTTTTCTTGTCCTTCCTGCACATATCGGTAAAGAACATGTGCTCAGATCAAAAAAAAGGGCAACATTTCTCTCGAAGTTAAGGTTAAAGCTTGATAAATTAATGGATTTTATGCGGTACAAATTATATGGCAAAACCCTGAAAGTGATAATTAACTGGAAATGGGTCGTTGTAACGATTCCGGTTGCCCTAATTCTGATCACTATCGGGTTATTCAGAGGAAATATTCTTAAAGCTACATTTTTTCCTTCAATTCCTTTTGATTCATTTATTGTTAACGTGGCGTTTAAACCCGGGACCGGTGAAGATAAGACCATGAAATATCTGAAAGATTTTGAGCAGGTGATCTGGGATATTAACAAAAGGCTCATGAAAGAGCAGAATACGGATAATCCATTCATTAATCATACTTTCCTGAGTCTTGGAAATAGTTTTGATGGTCAGGAAACCGGTTCCCATGCCGGAAATGTCAATGTCATGTTAAAGGATATGGAGGGTAGGGCGATATCAAGTTTTAATATTGCTGAAGCAGTAAGGAAGAAGATCGGTGTTGTCAAAGAAGCTGAGAAGTTTAGTGTTGGAGGAAGGAACAGATGGGGTAAACCTGTTTCTGTCAGTCTGCTTGGCAAAGATCTGGAAGAACTGAATCATGCGAAATTAATGATGATAGAGAAAATGGAAGAGATGGCCTCACTTAAAAATGTTGCTGATAATAATGCGATCGGCAGGCAGGAGATACGATTGAAACTGAAACCGAGGGCATACTTTCTTGGCCTTGACAGAAGTTCTGTGGCTAACCAGATCAGACAGGGATTTTATGGAAGTCAGTCCCAGAGACTCCAATCCGGGAAAAATGAGATAAGGGTGTGGGTAAGATTCCCGAAAGAGGGAAGAGAAAATATAGGAAAACTGGATTCAATGAAGATCAGGACACAATCAGGATCATATCCGTTAAGAGACCTTATCGAATATGAAATAGTCAGGGGACCTGTCAATATTCAAAGGTTTAATAGTTCACGGGAGATCAGGGTAGAGGCAGACCTTCTTGACCCATATGAACCTGTTCCACCCATTCTGGAAAAACTGGCTTCAGAGGTGATCCCTGAGATGCAGAAGAGATTCCCGGGAGTAAAGGTTTTATATCAGGGGCAGAGAAAAGAGAGTGACAGGGCTCAACAGAGTCTCGGGAAATACTATGGTATCGCTTTTGCGATGATCGTTATTGTTCTGATGATCCATTTCAAATCTTTTTCACAACCATTCATCATTTTGATGATGATACCGCTTGCTTGGATAGGGGCTTCATGGGGGCATATCGTGGAGGGTATCCCGCTCTCAATATTAAGCGCCTGGGGGATGGTCGCATTATCCGGAGTGATCATTAATGATGCAGTAGTATTCCTGTCAAAATATAACAGGAATCTGGTTTCCGGTGATAAAGTTGAGGAAGCAGTCTATAATGCTGGAATTTCCAGGTTCAGGCCGATTGTTCTGACTTCATTAACGACTGTTCTGGGGCTTTATCCTATTGTTCTGGAAAAAAGTTTTCAGGCACAATTTCTCAAACCGATGGCAATAGCTCTGGCTTACGGTGTTTTGATAGGTACAGCTTTTTTACTTGTGCTGTTTCCGGCACTCATATTGATACTTAATGATATAAAATTCAATTTCAGAAAATTCGTTACCGGAAATAAGATAAATAGGGAAAGTGTGGAAAGAGCCATTATAAACAGCAAAATAGAAATAGAATAATAGTGATATTCGGAGAATTATAAAATGAGAATAAAATATATTTTAGTAATGGTAATTTTAGGGATAATTTTTGGACATGTTCATGCAGACTATAAAGAATTGACTCTAACAGATGCGATCAAAAAAGGGTTGGGAAATAATTTCGGGATCAGGATCTCAAAAGAAAACCTTAAGATCGCAGAGAATAATAATACCTGGGGTATGGCCGGCAGGTATCCTACGTTAAGTCTTAGTGCCCAATCTCTAAACAGTTGGAATAATGATCCCTCTCCGGAAGACCCGGATGAGAGAGTAGAATACAGGTCAAATCTCTTGTTGCCGAATCTTAATCTCAGATGGACTCTTTTCTCAGGATTTTCCATCTCCATTACTAAGAACAAATTTGATCTGTTGAACAGACTTTCGGAAGGAAATAGTGCTGTAATTGTTGAGAATACAATTCAGGGGATAATTCTGTCCTATTACAAAGTACTTTTGGAGAATGAAAAAGTAAAGGTCCTCACTGAACTGAAAAAACTTTCGGGGGACAGGATGAATTATGTAAATATAAAGAAAGAACTCGGAGTAATTTCAACCTATGAGGCATTGCAGTCAAAGATCGCATTTCTTAACGACAGTGCAGGCCTGGCTGCTCAACAGATCAATTACAGGAATGCAAAGAGGAGCCTTAATCTTGTTCTGGGCGAAGGAGCGGAGAATGAATACGAACTAACAGATACGTTCAGTGTCGAGAAGGAAAATTATGAATTAAGTGACCTTCGGAATAAAATGTTCTCGAATAACAAAACCTTAAAAAATCAATACATTAATCTTAAAATATTAAAGCAGGATCTTTCGTTAAGTAAAAGTCCTCTCTTCCCATCTGTTTCATTGAACGGAGGGCTTAATGGAAGTCGCGCAGGCTTTAAATATTCCGGAATCCCGGAAGTAGTTTCGAAAAGTTATGATTACTATGTGAACATGAGTATTAACTGGACCTTATTTAACGGCGGAAAGGTTAGAACGGCTATAAAAAAAGCAAAAATTTCTGAAAAGATCGGAGATATTCAGCTTGAAGAGATGAAATTCACACTGGATAATACTCTCCTGAGTCTCTATGAGACCTATAACCTCAGGAAGGAGTTGTTAAGTCTGGCTGATGAGAGCCTTAAGAGTGCCTCTTTGAATTTGAAGATCTCCTTTGACAAGTATAAGTCCGGATCGATCAATTCATTCAATTACAGAGATGTTCAGCTTATGTATCTTAATGCAGCACTTTCAAAACTTCAGGCAATATTCAATATTATTGATTCAAGATCGGAACTAATGAGAATAACCGGCGGGATGATAGAACAGAAGTGATCAGTCCTTCAGGTTTTCTGTTCTTGCTTTTATTATGTATAGTGTTAATTGTTTGAACAAAGGTTGATGATTTAACTGAAAGCGGGAGAGTGTAAAATGATTGTAAACCCTGAAATAGAAAAATATCTTGAAATCTTCAGATGTGAGAGAGATCTGGTTCAGATTGAAATGGAAAAAAAGGCTGAGAAGGAAAAGTTCCCCATAATCGGGCCGGATGTTGGTAATTTACTTTATCTGCTTGCAAGGATAAGTAAAGCTGGTTCAGTTCTGGAGTTGGGTTCAGGTTATGGTTATTCAGCATATTTTTTCGCCAAAGCCTTACCGGAAGACGGGGAGATCATCTGTACAGACATGGAAGAAGGGAATAAAATACTCGCAGAAAAAAATTTCCTGAAAGGCGGATTTAAATGCAGTCTGGAATATATAGTTGGAGATGCATTGATAATCGGAAGGCAATTAAATAGAGATTTTGATATTGTTTACAATGATATTGATAAGGAATACTACCCTGAGACCATTGAAATTGCCAATAGCAGGTTAAAGAGAGGAGGTATGTTCATTACGGACAATACTCTATGGGGTGGTAAAGTGATGTCTAAAAGTATTCATGACGAACCTACTTTGGGAGTGATCGAATTTAACAACAAATTAAAAAATGATAATAGGTTTGAAATATCCATGCTTCCCTTCAGGGACGGTGTCACTATAGCTGTTAAAAAATGATCTGTTGAAATGAGTAGTATGCTTAAATTATTATCTAATCGTAACTCGATATTGATATTTTCAGTAATTATGGGGCTTACTGCAGGCGATCTTGCACACTATATAAAAGGATATACAATATTTATTCTTGGACTTGTCATGACTTTCTCAACTACCGGAATTGATATCAGATCGGTATTCCCTTTTAAGAATTCTCTGAAGATAATGTTATCTGCAATTACTCTGAATTATCTGATCAATACTGCAGTGATAATGATCCTTTCTCTGATTTTCATTGAAGACAAATTTCTCCTTTACGGGATGGTGGTCATTGGAGCATCTCCTCCCGGAATTGCCGTAATACCATTTTCGTTGATATTGAAAGGGGATATGACCTATTCGATCATAGGTACAATGGGAGCATATTTAAGTGCGGTTATTATTGCACCATTGATTATACTGGTTTTTACATCCGGCAGTATTGGAGTATTACCAATTTTCTTAATGATGGTGAAAATAATTCTTATCCCGATCTTTTTTTCCAGATTATTGAGGATAAAGATGATCTATCCGTTAGTGGAGAAGGTACGCGGGAGGACTATTGATATTGGTTTCGCATTTATTATTTTTATCGCTGTCGGTTTGAACAGGCATGTGTTTTTTTCTGATCTGAATGCTCTATTTCTTATCTCTTCTATTCTCATAATTTCAACTTTCGGGCTCGGATTTTTCTATATGCGGTTATCCGGAGGATATTTCCGGAATAAAAAGGAACATATATCTCAAATGCTTTTTCTTACAATAAAAAGTTCCGGTTTTACTGCTGCCACTTCACTCTCCCTCTTCGGTGAAAAAGCTGCAATACCTTCAGCGATCATGAGTGTTGTAATTCTTGTATATCTCCTTTTTCTTAGTATCAGGTATGATACAAAATCTTTATAAAAGTATTTTTTTGTTGAGATAGATTTCATTGTGATTTTATTAGATTGCTGACTCCACTATTTCTTTTGTGGGATCCGGAAAAATATCTGATTAATTAAGACAAGTACAGCCAGGATCAGTATGGATGTATAAACAGAAGAGATCTCTGAAATATATCCAAGAAGTGGAAGAAGTATAATCTTCATTACAGATCTGATGAAAGAATCTGCAGAGAGTATTGTAGCTCTGTTCCCTGATGATATGTTTTCGTTTATTTCTGTTGTTATTGCCGGCCGTCTGATATGCCTGAGAAAAAACACAATGAAGAAAAGGAAAATGATAAAACCTGAATTAATGTTTAATCCCAGAAGCAGTAACGGGATAAATCCGAACCATCCTGTAAAGTTGGCGATCTTTGCCCTGCTGAACTTTTCCTCTGCCAGATATGCATATCTTGACCCGAATGCAGTAATAATAAATATGATCGTATAAATAAAACCAAACCATTTCAATGGAATATTTACATTTACCATTAACGGTTGGAAGTATATCTCAATAGTTTCTGCACAGATCATAAATATGGATGAGTTTAAAATTAATTTGAAAACCAGAGGGTTCTCTTTGATCTCTCTGAAGGCTCCTGAAATATGACTTCGTATACCTGAGTATTCTGTTTTTTCGGTGATGTGCCCTTCAATGATCTTCTCATAGGTAATCGCATTCAGGACGTTCAGAATTGAAGGGATAAGGGTAAAAAGAAAAACTGCATTATATCCAAATTGAACTGCAACAAATCCTCCGATAAGTGAGGATGAAGCTTCTCCCAATCGTCCCCAGAACTTCCCCTTGCCAAAAACTTCACTCGGGGAAATATCCGATCCGGTCTGTTTAAGATAATCATAAATGAAGGCTTTATGAGTTCCTGATTTGAAGGCTTTGTTCAATCCCAGAAATATCATTGCAGCAGTGAACAGAGTGAAATTATCAGCAAAATAAAAGGTGAAGTATGCAGGTATCAGAAAAATCCTTGATAGAATAAGGATGAATTTCTTACCCAACCTGTCGGCCATTACACCGCTGGGGATCTCCATAAGAAAAACGACAGCACTTTCAATTGCATATAGGATGAATATCTCAGTATATGATAGTTTGCTGAATTGAAGGAAGAGGATCATTATGGGGATAAAATATCTCTGGGTCTTCAGGAATTCGGTGAGATAGAATTTGTATATCTGATTAGTCATTAGTTTATATCTTCTCCTTTCTCTCGTTTCCAGAATAAATAATACCATTTTTAACTAACCCAAAAAACATCCTGCTCTGGTTCGAATTAAAATATTTTATATTTAGTCTTTACTCTTTTTTATTACATTATTTAGGGTAGGGGGAATTATGGTCAGGAAAAATTCAATCGTTTTTCTGTTTATTATGATTCTGGTTTTTGCTCAGGTGATCAATTCTGATAATTCAACAGAACTTGAGATTAAAGATCTGGCAGGAACATGGACAGGATATGGAGCAAGTTCGGAAGTAAGGTTCAGGCACAAACTGGGGCTACTAACATTAACAGTTAAACATAAAACAGAATTTGTTTTTGTAATAAATAAAAAGGGTGAAGTGGATGGTGAAGGGACCATTACATACGATCTGGACAATAACACATCTGGCCTTGATGATCTGGTTGCTTCTGTTCATTCTCTTATGGCAATGGCACAGGTTCCAGGGACGGGAAGTGTTGTTGCTGATAAAATGGGGGAGAAGGCCCGTGATGTCAAGGGTGGTACAAAGATACAATATAATGCTCCCCATCTGAAGAACGGCCCTGAATTGAGACATTATAAATTTAAAGGGAAAGTAAATATAGGTAAAGTTAAAGATAGATTTGGGAAGTACCCTGAATCTTACTATATCGAAATTGAAGAGGTTAAGGAGTTTACTTTAATGGGAGGCACGCCCGATAATGTACTCATTGCCGAATATGAAGTGAATAAAGTAAAGACCGATGCGAAGTTCCCATGCTGGTCCCCTTTCATTAATGGCCCCGGAGTAATAAGAAAAGGTCCGGGAACGGTTCATATTGCAGAGTTCCAGAGGAAAGGAAAGAACAGAAAAGGGAAGAAGGTCTGGAAGGAATATAGCTACGTATGGCTCGCCCGCCAGGTAAACCGTGAAACCAAATAACTACCTATTTTTTTGTTTTATTAACTTCCCATCCGTAATCAATATATTCCCAGGTGAATTCTTCGCCGGTTATATGGAACTCTACGAAACCCTCTTCCATACCGTGCAGGGGGCCTTCCCACCAATTGGCGCTGACCGCACCGCCTGAGATGAACCAGATGCCATGAGAGAATATTGCCTCATAATTATGTACATGGCCCTGAAGGACAAACTTCAGGTTATGGTCTCTGAATAGTCCAAGAACTTCCTGAGAATTTTGGATGGTAAATTTTTCATATTTAAATCTTTTATCTATCTGAGGCATTATAGTGTGAAAAGCTGCATGTGTTGCAATGATGACCGGTACCTTTTTGTCGAGGGCAAGGAGATGCCCTTTTATCCATTCCATCTGCTCCGGATCAATTTCACCGGTATATGAATCATTGTCAGTTGGTTTAATAGAATCAAGAATAATAAAATGCCATCCTTTGTGATCGAATGAGTAGTATTTTTTATTCAGCCTTTTTTCGAACATTTTCTTCCCGAATTCAGGATGCTCCGGAAGAACCCCGCTCTTTTTGTATGTTCCGAATATATCGTGATTTCCAAGAACGTTATAGACCGGCATTCTCAGAATTTTCACAATTTTTTTATACATATTGAAAAGAAGATCAGCCCTTTCATAGTTTTGCTCAAGAGCATCGTCTATCTGATCTCCACCGGAAATAACAAAGTCTGGTTTAAGCAAATTGATCTTTTCAATTGCCTTTTTAAACCCTTCCGGTGCATTATTCTCAGGCTTCAAATGGACATCAGTCATAAATATGAAACTGAAATTATCTCTCCGTTCAGTCTTTGTACAAAAAGTAGTTGATGCGAGAAAAATTGTTAAAGTTAATATTATCGGTATTAGTTTTTTTTTCATTATGATTCCTGTTTAATTTTGATTTGATCAAAGATCCACTGAGATGAGTTCCCATGTTTCCTCATCAATATCCTCTTTTAGATAATAATATTTTCCGTTTGATATTGTGATCGGGGAGTAGGCTATTGCAGACTCGATATTTTGCGGGAGGTGTATCTTCTTCAGGACTTTCCCCTTCAGATCGGTAATGAGCCATTCAAATCTTTCACCTGACAAATTGTAAGTTTGAATGTAAATTTTATCTCCATCTATTTTCATATCTTTTAATCCCGGGAAATACTCAGGAAAGAACATATTCTTCTTCATGTAATTCCAATAGTTTTTATAGATCGGATCGTTCTTATAGAAATCAACAACCCTTTTTTTGAAGTCTTCATTAATTTTTAAGACGGGGTTTTTTACAATTATATCTCTGATCTTATTTCCGGAACTGTCAAAAACCTCAATTTCAAGCCCCTTCCTCCCTGTAGATAAAAACAGGTTATCTTTGTACACACGATATGTGAACTTATATGAGGGTACCATTATTTTTGCCCCCATCCCGACAGGAACTTTACTGTTGAATATAACACTGCTTTTTTTCAGGTTTTTGCCAAACAAACAGATCGACAACGAAGGGAAGTTCCTCTCAACAGGAGAAGTGCAATTGCCCACATAGTTATTTTTAACCGGGATCAGATATGACATCGGTGGGATCTTTTCTTCACTGATAAATATTCCATCCAGTGAAAAACGTGAAAGTTTCCCTCCACTATTTACAACCATAATTCCATCGATTATGTCAATCTTAAGGCTACCTGCACCATGCCCCAACTTAAATTCTCCAGGCCCCTCACCATTTTTCCCGAATTTTTTTATTAGTTTTTTTTCTGAAAGAGAATAGATCAAAATTGATTCACTTTCACTTAAGATCAATTTATCCCCGGAGACATTAAGTGTTTTGGGTTCATTTACTTCATTTAAAATGAAGGTTGAAGATGAAGCTGATATTGTGGAAATGAGAAATAAAAGTATTATAAAAATTGCTTTATTCATTAAAACTCCTTTATTTTAGAAAATCTTTTATTGCAAAGATAATATTCTTTATGAATTTTTCTCTTGTCAGTTTACCTTTTATTACAGAGTCCCATTTTTTGATCTGTTCTTCATTTTCATTGATCCACCTGGAAGATTCCGATCTTTCAGATATTGTATTTGCATTATAGATTGAATTGAAAAACTCTTTGTCAGAAGCATTTGCATATGGATACCAGAAACGTTTCAGAAAGAATATCAGTTCTGACTTATTTCCTATATCTATACTATCCAGTTCTTTTAGATAGTTTGTGATCCCGGAATCGAGTTTCTTTTTGAAATCCTGAGGAAGGAAGAACGAAAATTTGTTTAAAGTCCCTCGGGAGAGATCCCATAAAACTCCATACTTTGTCCCTGCAAGGTCATTCCACATCTTGAACGGTGTTTCGCCAAAAGTAAGTTCTCTATAAATCAGATATCCGAAAGGTGCCGATTTTTCATGGCCGGGTCTTCCCCTTTTTTCGATCTTTCTTCTGGCCAGTACCGGGTCTGTTAAGCCCAGACGATCTACTACATTTACTCTGGGGCCTGAATAGTATCCGATGAAACCTACAGTATGATATGCAACTTTTATCTTCTTTTTTGCTCTATTTGTAAGGTAATGATAATTATTCCCGATCGTTTTCCACATGAATATATGAGTGTCATCTAATAATTGTTCTAAAGGAAATATTTTATTCCCATAGAAAGTAAACCGCTCATCAGCTATTCCATGATTGTAGATATTATTTCCACGTTTCTGGGCAGGTATTATAGAAAGAGAAATTAGAATTGCGGCGATGATCAGAAAAAAAGCAGTAATTCTCCTGACAATGTTCTTATCAAAGATATTATCAAAAGCACCCGATGAGGAGATAGTAATAAGAAGTACCGCCGGCAGAAGAAACCTTCCATGCATAAAATCTCCTCCACCACGAATAACAAAAAATCCATAGAATATCCCTGCACCAAAGATCCATCCCCTCGCTGAGAAGCTTTCTTCTCTTCTTTTCAACAGAAGAGCTAAAAATGCAAGTGCAATAATTATGAAAAAAGCACTGCCTTTTATAAGATCACCAAGATAGAGAATGCCCTGAGAAAAATATGAAGAGCTTCCGGATTTTGCAAAGAACGGATTTGGGAAGACAGAGCCGTAATATCCCATTCTGAATATCTCATAAATTCCCAGGAGAATTGCAGGAGGTGATCCGTACATGAGAATTGTTTTAAACGGGATCCTTTTCTTAAAGTAGTAAAAAGTATAAAAAATAAGGCCGAAGATAAGGAAGATACCAAAATCCGGTCTGTTTAAAGTCATTAGTGTGACCACTAATCCAAGAATTTCCGGTCGTTTCTCCCACCATCCTTTAGTAATAAAAATTGCAAAAATGATCAGGAGCAGATAAGAGAGAGAGCTCTCAAGGCCGCTCGTACCGAAATCAATGAATGAGCTCATCCCGATGAGTAAAGCTCCGCTGAAATTGATCGCTACTTTTTTGTCAGGTCCTCTCCATAGAACAAAAAAGAGCAGGTAGAGTGATGAAGCAGAGAAGAAAACCCCGGGGAGCACCATTGCCCCTTTGGGAGGGAGGCCGATCGCTCTTAACGTTGTAACAAGCCAGAACCATAAAGTGTGAGTATATCCCTCAACTCTCTCTCCCGGATTAAAAACTGCTCCGTTACCCGAAAGAAAGTTGTCAACATGTCTTAATGTTATAAGGGCATCTTCAGACATCCATGCAAATCTGATAATGAGGAAAATACCGGTATAAGTGAGGAAAACTGCCAGGTATGATCTCCACTTCTCATCATTGTTCAGAATAAAATAGAATGCCAGCAATGCAAAAAAGAATATTGGGGTCAGGTATAACGTTCTTACAATGAGCGTATCTGCAGGGAAACTATATTTAATCCTTTTTAGAACAATTTTATCCAGCTCAATATTTATACTTCCATTGTCATATTCTACTCTGGGCTCGATCTCGGCCTTACCAGACAGAGTAAAGTCCAGATTGACAATGATTTGATCTGAGATTGTGGTCCTCTCAGACCGGGATACAATTTTTTTCCCTTTTTCAGCAACGATCTCAAGATAGCAATCAGAACTTTCAAATTCCGGACCCTTAAAATGAAAAGAGGCAGAATATTCCCCCAGGCGTAGAGAAGCATATGTGGAATATGCAAGAAATGTTTTTTGTTTTGATAGATCTTTGCTGTAAACTGAAGTTGTCTCTCCTTTTGTCGAAAAGTCTGACTGAAATCTGGAAAGTTCAATTTCCTGAGGAAATGATGAATCGATGAAATAGTATTGTAATGACAATGAAGTAAATACTATGAGGAACGTTATCGAAAATAATATGATCGGGAAATTTAAACCGGGTTTGATATTCATTTTATTCGGGATATTTTAATTTAGATATCCCAGAGTTTTTAATTTTTCTCTCTCACTGTCTGAAAGTGAACGCCTTTTTTTCCCCTTTACTCCGGGTCTCCTCATATTTTTCAACCATTTCTGGATCTTCAATTTAAGTTTTGAACTAATATCCGGGAAACTTCCGATAAGATCATTCTTCTCCTCTATATCTTCAATGATGTTATAAAGTTCGTATCTGTTATTTTTCAGGTCCTTGATCATTTTCCAGTTTTGCCATGTAGCAGAAACAAGTTCTATGTCAGATCCGAACTCTTTCTGAGATACTTCACCAAAGAATGTATGATTGCCGGGGTCAGTACTAAAAAGATCTTTACCTGAAAGTCCGGGCATTCTTTTCAAGCCGGCCATCGATATCAGTGTGGGGACAATATCAATATTAGATACCGGTATATCCTCAAAGGTCTTCAAACTTAAATGAGCTTTCTCAACCGGTTTGATCATAAGAGGAACTCCTGTCTGTTCCTTGTAAAGAGTTGTGCTGTGTCCCAGCCATCCCCTCTCTACAAACTCTTCTCCATGATCTGATGTGAAAATTATAATAGTGTTCTCATATATTCCTGATCTTTTAAGTTCCTCAATGACCTTTCCTATATAAAAATCGGTGAATCTTATCTCAGTATCATAACAATGTTTCAAATAATCTGTATCTCGCCCTGAATATTCATTTTTTCTGATCTGATCTCTGAGGTAACTGATATCTTTGGATCTGAACTTCCCTTTATATTCTGTCTTTTTTTCATGATCCAGATATATATAGTGAGGATCGAAATAGTGGAGGAAGAGAAAGAACTTTTTCCCCTTTCGAGCCTTGATGAAGTTGATCGCATCCCTGGTAACACCTGGAGAACTTATTGCAATATGATTCCCGAACTCCCCGGAAATATTCCGGTCATTAAAATAGTCAAATCCCTGAGATATTCCGTAACTCTTCTTCAGCAGGATATGGCTGATCACAGCCCCGGTCCGGTACCCCTCATCTCTCATTAATTCGGTGATGGTGAAATCCTCTTCATCGATCTTTGAAACAAGATTTCTTATTCCCAGTTGAGATGGATACCTTGAAGTGATCATTGATGATATCGAAGGGAGTGTCCACGGTGAGTTTGAGTAATTTTTACTGAAATATATTGAATCGGGGAGGAGGGTATCTTTAAGATATCCGGTAGTTCTCCTGACTGGATCTTCTATTGATGTGTGATCCGACCTTAGAGTGTCAACTACTATGAATAGGACGTTGGGGTTTTTAGAGTTTCTATTATTATTGAAGAAAGCAAACAGGATAGTAACAAGAAAAAACAAAGTCAGAGCTGTTAAGTAAATGGCCTTTCTGATATTTTTCTTTGTAAACTTAAAAGAGTAACTGATCAGTAAAACAAATATGAAGCCGCCAGCAATTAATAACAAAAGTGATGATCCGGCGGGAATATTTCTGTTTGCTGCTATCAAAACGGAGAGTGATATCCCTCCGGCTATTACAGCAATATTCAAAGTGATCAGGATTCTTTTCAGAGTTTTACCGCTCTTGATCCGGGACAGTGAAGATAATGCCCTGTGTGTGAAATATCCTGAGAATACCAGCGGAGTACTTATCTGAATGAATGGAAAAAACATTTTAAAAAATTCAAACATGATGGATTGGTAAAAACCGAACTTCATGTATCTGTTAGCGATGACCGAGTTGTAGGGAAAGAACAGGCAGGTCAGGAAAAAGGCAAGCAGGAAAGTTAGTGATAAAAAGAAAAAAATCTCTTTAATAATATTTTTTCTGTCTGTCATTGTTGATCTTTAACTATTTTATCTTCGGGAGTATGTTCCGGAGCATATCTTTATGGATCGTAAATGTCAGCATTTTCAATTTCACAAAATCTCCACGGAAAAAATAATATCCTTTAAATTTCCCGAGTCTTGCTGATCTGCCGGAATCTTTAATAAGGAACCAGTCCTTTCCTGCTTTTTTCTTGTAACCGACAAGGTGTATCCCATGATCATCATCAGTTGTTTTATTATAGATCCTGTACTCTCTGGAATCCTGATTTATATATCTTTCCGGAATGTCAAAAGACGGGATAAAGGATATATCGGATGCTCCGACTTTTCCGGGTTCAGAAACATCTCCTCCGATAACAATAGAATATCCGCTTTTTATGGATCTTCTGATCACGTCATACCACACATCCAGAGGTAAATTCAGATAATCTTTGCTATGCCACCAATTATCGGGAACTTTGAATTCCTGCTTTGAATAGAATGGGAAATATTTTGTTGACATAACCGAGCAATAGTCGTCCATGTTAAGACCTATGATCTCTTTGAAGAATGTTTTCGGGCTATATATTTTTCCCTCATATTTGAATGAAGCGGGAGGAGCGCCCAGATGTTTATCTAGTATTAGCCTTATATGAGCTGTATTCTCTTTCATATCCCACAGATCATTCTCTTGCACAAAGTCGAGATATTTTTTGATCTCTTTCATAACAGGAATGTGGTCATGTTTTTTATTCTTCTCAAACAGGCCTGTATACACTTCAGCCGGAACAACACCATATTCTTTCCAGATCCTGTTAACACCATTTGTTTCCCCGCCTCCGGAGATAAATGAATGCCCCCTCTCTTTAATATATCTTTTTGCTTTTGCCAGAAGTTCATAATATACGGTCCACATCTCAGAAAGTTTGATCTTCCTTTTGTGGAGCCGGAATATTTCTGATTCATAAAATGATGTAGCAGAGAAACTCCAGCATGTGCTGGTATAGTATTGAGCTACAGGTTTGAAATGGAAAACGGAATTAAAATCATTTGTTGATGCAGGAGGGAAAACACCTTTGAGATCGGTTGACAATGACATCTCCATGTCTTCATTGTTTTTCTTTATCTCTTTATTTTTTTCTATTATAATTCCGGTTAATTTATTTTTTTCATCTGCTTTTTTCTCCCTCTCTTTCACGATGGAGTCTAATAACGGGAATTTAGTTTTTTTCTTGTAAATGACTTTATTCTGGCTGTTTATTGAAACAAATATAAAGATAAAAAGTACTGAAAAAACTGTAACCGACCTTAAGAATCTTTTCATAATTCACTCCTTAATATTCTGGCAAAAAAATTATATCAGTTTTTTTTAGTCTTTAACAGTTGAATTGAAAGGAAAAGTAGCCCGTAGGGGAATCGAACCCCTCTTGCAGGGTTGAAAACCCTGTGTCCTAACCGATAGACGAACGGGCCGGTTATGGGGAATAAGTGAGCCGTACTGGGCTCGAACCAGTGACACCCGCCTTAAAAGGGCGGTGCTCTGCCAACTGAGCTAACGGCCCCCACAATTGGTGTAATTTATCATAATTTCGATCTTAAGTCAATGATTATTCTATGACGGGGACAATTTAAAGCCCTCTTTTCTTCTACTCGTTCAACTCTTCTCGCTCACCGATTCTTGCTTTGAGTTTTTCCAGTTTTTCTTTTGATAAAAATTGTGAAACATAACCACAATCGAGACAAACAAAAGACCTTGTCCGGAAACCGTAAATAACGAAAATATTACTGGGAACAAATGCGTTTGATGAATTTCCTGTATAACCGAAAACAAGTCTTTGACTACCGCAGGCAGTACAACTTTTATTTGTATCAACAATCATTTGTTCCTCCAATAATTAAGCAGAATAGAAATGCCATAATCATATTATAGATTGATTTATTTATTTTTCAATTGATTGTTATTAATACCTCAGATTCTTTATAATCTATATTAATGAATACACAATTAATTGCATTAATTATGGCGGCAATTGCATATTCACTTATTTCTGCAGGAATAGTTTTGCAAAAAAAGGGGATATCATGGATCGGATGGAAGGACAGGAAAGACAAAAAATATTTCAAACATCTCTCGGTATGGATGTCCGGATTTATCATTATGAATATATATGGAGTGCCTTCGGCTATTGCATTAAAGTCACTTCCCCCTCATATTGTCTCGGCATTTGCCGGATTCGGGATCATTGTTCTGATCTTCTTATCTAAATATTTCTTAAAAGACAGGATATATAGTTCGGATTATTTTTATTCTGCGATCGTTATGGCCGGCATTATCTTACTGAACTTATCTGAAGGAATTTCCCGGGAATCAGTTATGACGGGTGGAATTCTGACTTATTTGTACTTTCTGGCACCTGTTCTGATGTTCGTATTTTTATTTGTTATTGATTATGGAGACAAATTCAGAAATATTTTTTTTGCAGCTGTATCAGGGTGTTCAGCAGGGATTATGGTTATTTCCTTAAAAGGCCTTGTTAATCTCTTTGAATACAGATTGTCTGAATATCCGGGCTCAATATATTTTTATTTTTATATTTTTTTTGCTCTACTCTCATTCATATCTCTTCAGATGTCATTGAAATCAGGACCTGTTCTGATAACCGGACAGATCCAGTATTCAACAACTATCATTTATCCGGTCGCCGGATCTATAATTGTGTTCTCCGGTTCTACCGGGCTGCTGCAATTAACATCAATTGCTATGATCGTTACAGGAATAATAAAAATACTGAAAAACAGATGATATTTGGTTTATAATGGTGATATGGAAACAAGGTTGGATAAATGGCTCTGGGCTGCCAGGATCTTTAAAACGAGAGGACTGGCATCTGATTCCTGTAAAAGCGGAAAGGTCGTATTGAATGGCTCAGGAGCAAAACCGTCAAAGATTGTAAACGAAGGAGATATTATTGAAATAAAGCAGCCTCCGATCATCAGGAAGTACAGAGTCAAGGGGCTTGTAATAAAACGGGTTTCTGCAAAACTTGCAGTTGATCTTGTTGAAGATGTGACACCTGCCAGTGAATTGGATAAACTGAGGCAGTTCAGAAAGGATCCGGTAAGTGTCATCTTCGGGCACAGGGAAAAAGGTGCTGGGAGGCCTTCCAAAAAAGAGAGGAGAGATATAGATAAATTCTTTGACATATCTGATGTTGAAGAAAATTGATCCCTGTTTACACTTTGTTACAAAATTGAAGAAGCATTAAGATATGAGTAGTTTACGGGAACAATAGATTTTTAGTATAATGTTATTTAAACAAAAGAGGTAAACTATGAAAAATATTTCAGTATTCTTATTGATCTTATTCCTTTCAGTCGGTTCTCTTACCGGAGATGAATTGAAAAATAATGATCAGATGATGGAACAATATGGAAGATTTCTTAATGAACTTAAACTGAAATTGGGGCTTGATGAAGATCAATTTAATAGGATCAATGATGTTTTTTCAGCAAATGAATCTCAGAAGAAAGTAGATCTCGACCTTTTTAGAATCAGTTCGATGGCGATGATCCGTGCTGCTGAAAGGAGACGCGAAATAACTGATAGCAGAATAAATGAGATCCTTTCAGATCTCCAGAAGATCAGTTTCGATAAATATAAGAAAGAGAGAAAGGCAGTAATAGAACTTTTCCGCCTCAGGGAAGGAGTTTTGTTAACTCGTAAACAGGGAATCAAGGCGGAGTTGATAATCTCAGAGTATGAAAACATATTGAGGCGATTATATGTTAGGCTCGATTATTATATTAAAAGTGGTCAGGACAGGAAAAGGAAAAGCAGTGAAAGTGGTAAGCTGTTGAAAAGCCGAACGGGTGGTCTTGAAAGGAGAAATCCGGAAGTAATTAGAATGGAGCAGGGGCCTCCGGAAAAAATACTTGAAGTTCAGAATGAAAAGGCCAAAAGGATCAAAAAGTATCTGACCGAAGATCAAAAATTACTATATTCCGAATTGCTGAAATTCCAGGAACAGGAACTGAGATCTTATATAAGAAAATTGAGGAAGTAGATCTGATCGATTTCCAGATTTGAATAGAATCTTAGAAAAAAATGATTTTTTTTTGATTCTGTAGTATCATATGGAATATACATAAAAGGTGAAATTTATGGATTTAACAAAAATAAGATCACAATTTCAAAAATGGGACATCTCAAAAATAGAATTCCCGAAGATTGATTTTTCAAGTCTTAAGCTTCCCAAAGCAAAATTACCTCCCCTTAAGATCGGGAATCTCACAGCAAAAATTCCGATCGTGCAGGGTGGAATGGGTGTTGGGATATCTCTTTCAGGCCTGGCATCTGCAGTTTCAAGAGCCGGAGGAATCGGTGTTATTGCAGCAAATGCTATTGGTATGATAGAGCCCGACTACTTTAAGAATGGGGTCGAAGCAAATAAAAGAGCATTACGCAAAGAGATCAGGAAAGCAAAGGAAAAAGGGAGCAATGGGGTTATTGGTGTTAATATCATGGTTGCTCTTAATGATTACCATGAAATGATGGATGTTGCGATTGAAGAAAAGGCAGATGTTCTGTTCCTCGGTGCCGGCCTGCCGCTCAGAGGGATTCCTGTCGACCGAATAAGGGATGCAGGTGTGAGCATTGTCCCGATCGTCAGTTCAGCAAGAGCTGCAAAATTAATATTCAGTTATTGGGAAAAAAATTATCAGACAATTCCTGATGGTGTTGTTGTTGAAGGACCGGAGGCAGGAGGCCATCTTGGATTCAAACATGAACAGATAGAAGATCCTGCATTCCGTCTTGAAAAGATCATACCTGAAGTTGTAGAAACGATAAATGAGATCGGTAAAAGGAATAGAAGAGAGATTCCGGTTATTGCAGCCGGGGGGGTATTTACCGGAAGTGATATTCATAAATTCCTGAAACTCGGTGCAAGTGGTGTCCAGATGGGTACCAGGTTTGTCGCGACAGAAGAGTGTGATGCAGACCATGGGTTCAAACAAAATTTTGTAAACGCAACAAAAGAAGATGTCATGATAATTAAAAGCCCGGTAGGGATGCCTGGGAGAGCTATAAGAAACAAGTTTCTTAGTGATGTTCATTCCGGAATAAAGAAAAAATTCAAATGCCCATGGCAATGTCTTGAAAGTTGTGAAGCGGATAAAGCAAACTATTGTATCTCTATTGCGTTAAATAATGCAAGAAAGGGTAATATGGTTAACGGGTATGCTTTTGCGGGTTCAAACGCATACAGAGTAGAGTCAATCGTCCCTGTTAGTGAACTTGTTAATGAACTTAAACTGGACTACAGCAATGTCGTTGAAAAAAGTTCTGAAAAGATCAAAAGTGAATTTGAACTTATCAAGAAAAAACTGGTCCGGTTAAAAGGTGAATATGAATATGTGATTGATCAGGCTCTGACTCAATTTAAAGAAGATTACAAGAATAGTATAGATAAAAAATCGGAATATATTAAAATTGAAATTGAGAAGCAGAAAGTAAAGATTGCTTCCCTTAAAGAGGAATTTCTTGAAGGGCTGGGGAATCTCTCACTTCTTCAAAATGAGTTTTTAACTGTCACAGCTTAGGTCCTGGTCACTCGGATTTATGCTGATTATAGGTGTTTGACTGGATTTTGAGTGATTTTATTCAGGAGAATTAAGTCTTGAATAAATTTATGAAGAGGAACTCCTCCATATCACTTTTTATTAATCCTTCATTTAAACAACTAAACATGACATAAGGGGTCATGTTTCTCTTGATTTTTAACAATTTCTATGCTAAAAATACGTATGCTTGATTTAGACATCACCGTTATATACACAATAATTATCCTGTGGTTACTCCTGATAATTTTGAATAAAATTTTTTATAAACCGGTAGGCCGAATAATCGGTGAAAGAGAGAACAAATCTAAAACAGAGAATACTGAAATTTCAAGTATGAAAAGTGATATAGAAGACAGAGCGTCAAAAATTGAATCTGTGATGAAAAAAGCCAGGAAGGATTCAATAGTAATATCTGAGGAAATAATAAAGAAAGGTGAATCTGCCAGAGAGGAACTTATCAGTACTACCAGGCAAAAGACAACTGATGATTTCAAGGAAAGAATGGTTTCACTTGAAAGTGAGATATTTGAAGCTGAAGATAAATTAAAAGGTGAGATCAAGAGCTTCAGTAAGAAAATAGAGGGAATTTTTACATGAGACCAAAAAGATCATTAGCAATCTTTTTCATACTGGTTTTTACGATGTCCCTGACCCTTGCAGCTTCAGAAGGTGGAGAACACCATTTTGACTGGATTGGGTTTTTCGGCAAACTAATGAACTCTTCACTTCTGGTAGGAGCGATCATATATTTCTTAAGGAAGCCTCTTATTGAAATGTTATCCAAAAAAAGTGTTGAAATAAGAGATGACATCGTGGTTAGAGAGTCGGAATTGAAAGAACAGAAGAAATCACTTTCAGGAATTCAGGGCAGGCTGGATAAGATTGAGGAAGAGGTCGGGGAGATACTTTCTAAAGCCAGAAAGAGCGGAGAGATCGAAGCTGACAGGATAAGAGAACTGGCAAAACTTGAATCTGAAAGAATAATCAGGAATAACAGTGAAGAGATAGATGCAAGGATCGAATCTTCCATTACTGATCTTAAACGGAAGATAGCAGATATGACCATTGAAGAATTCAGAAATAATTACAGGTCGATATTAAACATGGATATCCATAAGAAGATAATAGATAAGAACATTGAGATAAGTGGAGATATCATTGAAAAAGGTTAGCCTGGCAAAAAAATATACAAAAGCTCTTGCTGAATCCATAAAGAGTGATGAGGAATATAAACAGATAAGAGCCGAGTTAGAGCAATTTTTGAAATTTCTGTCAAGTGACCGGAAACTTCAGGCCGGACTTGAAACAATGCTGTTTGGGTTTGCCCAGAAACTTGATATTCTGGACATATATAAAAGTGAGGCAGGAATAAGTGATAAAACATTTAATTTTTTAAGGACATTGATCGAAAATAACAGAATGTCATATCTTGAAACCATGTTTGATATGTTAGAAGATCAGTGGTTTGAAAGCAGAGGAATTGAAAAATTTGTTCTGATCTCTGCTGTCGAGCTTGATAATGAGCAGGAGAATAAGCTTAAAGACAGGTTGAAGAGATCACTTGGTAAAGATGTGGTTTTCGAAAAGCAGATTGATCCTTCTTTATTAGCCGGTATAAAATTAATGAAAGGATCTATCTATTATGATTTTTCCATCGAAGGTAATCTGAAAAAACTCAGAGAATCACTTGTTAGCGATGAAATGATTTAGGAGAGGCAGATGCAAATAAATGTAGAAGAAATCAGTGAACTGATAAAACAGAAGATAGAAGGTTTTAAACTTGATTTTGACAAGGATGAAACCGGGATCGTGATCTCAATTGGTGATGGAATTGCACAGGTTTATGGCCTGGAAAATGCGATGTATAATGAACTTATTGAATTTCCGAATAATATCTTCGGTATTGCATTGAATCTTGAAGAGGATAATGTAGGTGCCATCATTCTTGGTGCGGGGCATCTGATAAAAGAAGGGGACCTGGTCAGACGGACGAAGAAGATCATATCTGTTCCGGCTGGTGAAGCACTTATAGGCAGAGTTGTAAGTCCGCTTGGTGAACCGCTTGATGGTAAAGGGCCTATAGATACAAAGGAATTTATGCCGATCGAAGCAATTGCTCCGGGAATTATTGACAGAACTCCGGTTAAAGAACCACTTCAGACAGGTATTAAGGCAATTGATGCAATGATTCCCATAGGAAGGGGACAGCGTGAATTAATAATTGGGGACCGTCAAACAGGTAAAACAGCAATCGCGTTAGATACAATGATAAATCAGAAAGGGCAGGATGTTATTTGTGTTTACGTTGCAATCGGACAAAAACAGTCAACTATTGCCCAGGTTATAAAAAAACTTGAGGAAACAGGGGCAATGGAATATTCCATCGTAGTCGTTGCCAGTGCCTCAAACCCGGCGGCTCTGCAATACATAGCTCCATTTGCAGGATGTGCGATGGGTGAATATTTTATGAATAACGGAAAACATGCACTATTAATATATGATGATCTTTCAAAACATGCAGTGGCATATAGAGAAATATCACTTCTTCTGAGACGTCCTCCGGGGAGGGAAGCTTATCCTGGAGATGTTTTCTATCTTCATTCAAGACTACTTGAGAGAGCTTCGAAATTGAACGAGAAAAAAGGTGGAGGGTCTCTTACAGCACTTCCGATGATCGAAACTCAGGCTTCTGATGTTTCGGGCTACATTCCTACTAACGTTATTTCTATTACAGATGGCCAGATCTATCTTTTACCTGATCTTTTTAATGCAGGCCAGAGACCTGCCATTGATGTAGGGATATCAGTTTCAAGGGTTGGAGGAAATGCTCAGATAAAAGCTATGAAACAGGTGGCAGGTTCACTGAAAATGGATCTTGCACAATACAGGGAGCTGGCAGCATTCACACAATTCGGATCTGATCTTGATAAAGTTACCATTGCTCAATTGGAGAGAGGCAAAAGGCTTGCCGAATTGCTGAAGCAGGATGAAGGATTGCCTCTCCAGGTTGAAAAACAGATCGTTATAATCTTTGCAGGTACAAAAGGATATCTTGATGAATTTCCGGTATCGTCGGTATCTGATTTTGAGGAAAAATTACTTACCTATGTGGGAAAAGGAAATCCGGGGATATACAGAAAAATAAGAGAAGAGAAAAAGATATCTAAGGAACTTGAGGCAGAGATGCATGAAGTGTTAAAGGATTTCGTTGAAGAGTTCAGGAGCATACTGGAAAAATAATGTCTGGCAATCTGATTGATCTGAGGAGAAGGATATCTACGGTAAAAAATACCCAGAAGATCACAAAAGCAATGAAAACCGTTTCCGCGGTAAAACTAAGAAAAAGTGTAACTGAAATAAACCGTTCACAGCCGATACTCAATAAGATCAAATATCTGATCAGCCAGGTGGGAAAATCTGCTGAATTCCGTAAAAGCCTGCTTATGAAGAGAAGAGAAAGCGGTGAAACAATTATTGTTGCAATCTCTGCCGACAAAGGATTATGCGGATCATTCAATTCAAATCTTGCAAAGGAAGCAGAGCACTATTATCAGAAAGTTATTGAAGATGGCGGGAATCCTTCTTTTGTAACAATTGGTAAAAAAGTAAACAATTATTTAGCAAAGAAAGATCTGAAGATAAGAAAGAACTTTCCTGACTTCATGATCAAATTAAAATTTAC
The DNA here is from genome assembly GCA_002299555.1 of Candidatus Aminicenantes bacterium UBA647. GTDB lineage: Bacteria > Acidobacteriota > Aminicenantia > UBA2199 > UBA2199 > UBA647. The sequence continues at coordinate 22,827 of DBOL01000032.1, read as the reverse complement.
AGATTCAAAAACACTTACTGAATATTTAAAGAAGATATTCCTTGAAGAGGATATAAAGGAGATAAAATTTGTATTTACAGCCTTCCGGTCTTCTTCAAAACAGGAAATATCAGACAGATTACTCTTCCCGATCGATCTTGAACAGCCGGAGAAAGAGGATAGTGAAGAAGTTGAATATATTTTCGAACCGGAACCGGGGGAGATTTTGGATCTTCTCATTCCAAGATTTATAAATTCAATTGTTTTTCATACAATGCTTGAGTCATCGGCTTCTGAACATGCTGCCAGAATGTCAGCTATGGAACTTGCCACCCAGAATGCCAGTGAAATGATCAATAGTCTTACTCTTACCATGAATAAGATGAGGCAGTCTTCAATAACAAATGAGCTACTTGAGATCATCACCGCAACCGAAGCGTTGTCTAATTAGGAGAATTAATAATGAGTGAAAAGAAAAAAGATATTGTCATAGCCGGAAAGGTTATTGAGATCATTGGTCCTGTAGTTGATGTTGAATTTGCTGATGGATATCTCCCTCCGATCCACAATGCATTAAATATTGTATCTGACGGTTATGATGTTGCAAAACCGATAAATATTATTACTGAAATTCAATTCCATCTTGGTGAGAACAGAGTCAGAACTATTTCGATGCATCCTACTGACGGGCTTGTCAGGGGGATGAAGGCAATTGATACCGGGAGTCCCATAACAGTTCCAGTAGGCAGAGAAGTATTGGGGCGTATTCTGAATGTGACAGGAGACCCTGTTGATGATAAAGGTGAAATTAAAACTGATAAAAGATACCCTATACATAGAGAGCCCCCTTCACTTGAAGAGCAGGATACAAAACTTGAAATGTTTGAAACAGGAATTAAAGTAATAGATCTGCTTGAACCATATTTGAAAGGTGGAAAGATCGGACTATTTGGTGGTGCCGGCGTTGGTAAAACTGTCCTGATCATGGAGATGATCAACAACGTTGCAAAAAAACATGGCGGACTTTCTGTTTTTTCAGGAGTAGGAGAAAGGAGCAGAGAGGGGAACGATCTCTATCTGGAAATGAATGAATCAGGGGTTATTGATAAAACTGCATTAATTTACGGTCAGATGACGGAGCCTCCCGGAGCAAGATTAAGAGTTGCTTTAACAGGACTGACAGTTGCTGAATATTTCAGAGATGAGGAGGGCTTGGATATCCTTTTATTCATCGACAATATATTCAGATTTACTCAGGCCGGTTCAGAAGTTTCAGCTACTCTCGGCAGAATGCCTTCCGCGGTGGGATATCAACCTAACCTTGCATCAGAAATGGGAGAAATGCAGGAGAGGATCACATCGACAAATAAAGGATCGATAACTTCTATTCAGGCTATTTATGTTCCTGCTGATGACTATACAGATCCGGCCCCTGCTACTACATTTGCTCATCTTGATGCGACAACAAATCTCTCAAGATCTCTTACCGAGATCGGAATATATCCAGCTGTTGATCCACTTGAATCGTATTCAAGGATACTTGACCCGAAAATAATTGGTGACGAACATTACAAGGTTGCGAGACGGGTCAAGGAGATTCTGCAAAGGTATAAGGATCTTCAGGATATTATCGCCATCCTTGGTATGGAAGAGCTTTCCGATGAAGATAAAGTGATGGTAAATCGTGCAAGAAAAATACAGAAATTCTTCTCACAGCCTTTCTTTGTTGCTGAAGAGTTCACAAATATGAAAGGAAGATATGTTGAGGTAAAAGACACAATAAAAGGGTTCAAAGAACTTGCTGACGGGAAATATGATGATCTTCCCGAGCAGGCTTTTTATATGTGTGGAAGTATTGAAGAAGTAATTGAAAAAGCTAGTAAGATGAGTGAATAATGGCTGACCCCATTTTACTTGAAGTAATCACAGCAACGGATACAGCAGTTAAAGAAGAAATTCAAGAGCTTTATATCCCGGCATATTATGGTGAAGCTGGCATTCTTGCAAATCATCTCCCTTTCATATCGATATTAAAATTCGGTGAGATCTCATACAGAGATATTGAGAATAAGAATCATTATCTTTATATTGAGAATGGTTTCATGGAAGTTCGGGATAATAGAATAGTTATAATTTCTGACCTCTCGATCAGAGGAGAGGATATAAACCGGGAAGAGACAATCTCTGCATTGGATGAGATAAATAAAAAGATTCGTTCCGCATCTGATGGTGAAATTACCGTAGCTGAATTGGAAGAGGCAATTATTGAGCAGAAGAAACTTGCAGCAAAAGCAGAGATCATAAAAAAATCTGAATAAAATTAAGTTTATTTGATCCCATATTTTTTCAATTTATCATAAAGTGCAGTTCTGCTTATTTTCATGTCGGCGGCAACCAGTGTTTTATTCCACTTATGTTTGTTGAGAAGTTCAATGATCATCTCTTTCTCGGTGCTTTTATCATTAGGGATCATCTTTCTTCCTGGCAGATTTAACTGCATGATTATCTCATCCTTCAGATGTGACAGATCAACTATGTCGTCGTTCTCCGAGAGTGAGATTATCTTATTTATCTCATTTTTTAATTCTCTTATATTGCCCGGCCAGTCATAGCTCTCCAATGCTTTTAATGATTCTCTTGTAAATCCTCTGATCAATATACTGTTCTTTTTGGAGAAAAATTTTACAAAATAATTGATAAGGTGCAGGATATCATCTTTCCTTTCCCTGAGTGGAATAAGGTTCAGAGAAACATGGTTTAATCTATAGAACAGGTCCTCTCTGAAAATTTTATCTGATACAAGATCTGAAATATTCTTGTGTGTCAGGCATATGATCCTGAGATTCACAGTGATGGGGACATTTCCCCCGATCCTGTAAAATTGTTCCTCCTGGATAGCACGAAGAAGTTTTTTCTGAAGGCTTAACGGCATATCCCCGATCTCATCAAGTATCAGTGTTCCTCCGGATGAAAGTTCAAGCTTCCCTTTTTTTTGTTTACTTGCATCTGTGAAAGAACCTTTCTCATGGCCGAACAATTCATCTTCCATCAGGTTCTCCGGGATAGCTGCACAATTTAATGCTACAAATTCCTTTTTATATCTTTTAGAGTGAGAATGTATGAACCTGGCGATCAATTCTTTCCCGGTCCCTGTCTCTCCGTGAATAATAACGAAAAGATCCGTAACGGCAATTTTCTTGGATTTTGATAATAGGTTCAGAAGGATCTGATTGTTTGTGATTATTTCAGGAGTATCACGTCCCTCCTCTTTTGGTGAAATGCTGATCTGGTCAATAAGTGAGTCTATAACGGAGATCTCAACAGATAGATTTGTTAGAAATTTGACCTTATCAGCTGATATATTCTTGTCAGATTCGAGAAGATAAATAAGCAGTCTCTTTTTTGTACTTAATATGAAGGGAAAAGAGCAAAAGACGAATCTGTCTCCGGCTCTTTGATTTATTTGAGGATTTTGGAAAATATCTTTTGCCTGTAGAATATCAAATATTGTTGGATACATGTTTTCGTCATAATTCCACTCAGAATCAATGTTATTGCTGTCATTCTCACTTGAAATAAGGACAAGGCTGCCGGTATTAAGAGAGTTTTCAAAAAGATCTTTTGCAGGCTTGAAAATATCTCCCAGTTCTTCAAGGTTATACCCAATTTGAAGCATTTCGATGAAAGGCTCAGCATATAAAAGGTTGATGGCCTCCTGTGTTTTATCCCCTTTTTTAAGATCAATGTTGATCCCATCTTTTATACCGGTATAAACTTCTGATGAGAGGTCAAAATCTCCGAAACTCCCTTCTTTCAGAAAAAACACGGAATGCCCGATCCTGAAACTCTTGTTGATCTCCACCTTTGCTTTAGTTATCCGATCTGTGTCAATAAATATTCCATTTTTTGAGCCCAGATCCTCGATTATGATATGTTTTTTATACACATTTATCTTCGCATGTTTTTGGGAAATGAATGACTCATTTATATTCATATCATTTCCGGAGGATCTTCCAAGTTGAATAACTTTTTTTGTAAGAGGGAATTTTTTTATAAATCCGCTGCGATGATACAATAAGTAGAGCATATTAGAATTGTAAATAACTGAATGACTTATGTCAACATTTTTATGTCGTTTTAACAATGTGTAATGTTTACGGAGTGTAAAGTGTAAACCATCCTTTCACTCCTTAAATCTACGAAAATGCTTGAAAACTCCTATATGTGTAGGGAATTAAGTGTGCAAAAATATTGCTTTTCTGTAAATTATATTGGCAGGGAATTTGCATAGTAAATATATAAATGAAAAATTCACGATATTCGCTACTGGTAGTTGCATTTGTGATCTCTCTTCTGTTCGGATTCAATTGCAATACCGGGACAGAATTATTTCATAACGGTAGTATGGGTTCTGAATATACTCAAAGTGAAACTACTTCAGGAACTTTGAATTTTTTTATTTCAGCAACTGAATATTCAGGGATAAAAAATATAGCATATGGAAAAGCCGGGGCGAGGGGGGATATTCGGAGTCTGATCGTGACTATTACCGAACTGGAAATACACAGGATCGGTGATGGAGATTCAGGCTGGAAAGTCCTTCCTATGTCCGGAGATAGTTTCGATCTTATAGAACTTGACAGATTGATTTGTTCGGACCTGCTCTCCAGTACAAATCCTGAGAAAGGTGAATTCAACAAGATCCGATTAAATGTTTCAGCAGCTATAGTTACAACTGACAACGGGACATATGATGTCGAAGTCCCCGGTAATAAGATCAACATAAATATGCCTTTCAGTGTTCATGAAGATGGGACAACAGAAGTAACCATCAGTATAGATTCTAAATCTTCGCTCAGGTCCACCGGAAACAAAAATAACCCGAAATACTTTCTTAATCCTGTCCTGAAAGTAACAACTATAATTGAGGATTAACATTGTGATGAAATATATCAGTCATCAAACTTTAAACAGCTCCAATAAGTATAAAATTAATTTTTTATACTCCTTCTTATTTTTTTACTCGTAATGTCGTTTATTTTAAGGGGGTAAGCGGCATTACGGGTTTTTAAGAAATATAAACCTCCGATCTTTCAGGCCGAAAGGCCTATCGTTTATAAGAAAAAATTGAAACCTGCGGATAAAGCAATACCGTTGCTTGCAGGGATATCGGGATCGGGATTCGGGAAATATATTTCGTTAAGAAGGTTGGATACTTTTAAGTATGAAAAAAGTTTTGATGAAAAATAGTGTCCCCCCTTAAGTGTAATGAGATCGTATTTATTATTCTCGATCTCAGACGGGCCGGGATCAGTTTTTTCAAAAGAGTGAAGATAGTTGATTTCAAACCATGATTTCCCCAAATTGATCTTTCCGCCAAGGAACAATTTTGGTGAGGGGATATCATTCAACGGATCTCCTGTCTTATCACTTTTTCCTTTATAATAATTAAAATGCCCGAAAAGTTCCAAATTACGGGAGGGGAACCATTGGAATTCAGATTCAACTCCTTTAATCCTGCCTGAGTCAATGTTGTTATAAGTATATGTCCCGTCATTACTTCTGTATCTCTCTATCATGTCTTCAATTGCATTATGAAAACAATATATTCCGAGGAATAAATTCCCTTTATGTATTTTTATACCCGCATCAAGATTCAGGCTTTTCTCCGGATCCAATGCCGGATTGCCTATAACGTACCTTCTGCCTGTAATGCCTGTATAATATGATTCTGTCAGAGACGGATTTCTGAATGATGTTCCGGTATTAAAGAAAAATGAGATATATTTGGAAAAATTTTTGACGATCCCGAGAAATAAACTGGGAGAATCTTTTATCCTTGTTTTTAATAAACCATCAGAAACAGCACTCGATTCTGCAAAAGTATATCTGATACCACCCCTTAGATTAAGTCCGATTATCTTTGCAACGTTTGCAGAAATGAACATCCCGAGATCACTCCGTTTCCCATTTTCTAATGGTGTTTCAATCCTTGATTCCAATGTATTGGTTATATCAAGGTTGTTCCTCAGGTAAAGATCTAATCCTGATGTGAGGCTGAAATTTCCGGAAAATCTTTTTATTAGTTTTATCCCGAATCCGGAATTTACAGCTCTTGTTTCAGATAATTCCGATGATTCATTTTCAATGCTGCCTTTCTCAAGGATATAAGTTGTCGGGTTCAAAAAAAGGTCTATCCTCAGATCGCTGTCCTTAAAAAGTTCTTTCCTTTTATATTTCAGAAGGAAAATATGATTTGAATTTTCATTAACTATAGAAAAGGAGTCAGGATCATTCTCTCTGTCCGGTTTCCCTATATTATTTCCGAGGCCACCGATATATCTGATAGAGGCTGTGCTCCTGCCATCAGAATAAGTAAGATTAATAACTCCTGACAGATTAGTGTACCCGGAGTTATGGATAATACTTTCCGGGGATTTGTAATTTCCAGCTTTAGAATACTGAAATCCCGTATTTATTAAAAAATTACCAGTTTTTTGAACCAGGGAAAACCCTGATGATACCCGTGAACTTGCACTGTTTAATGAAATATTGAAAGAGCGGTTCGAGTTTATCTTGTCATGGTCGTGTCCGGTCATGAGCTGGATGACACCCCCGATCGCATCAGATCCATATATTACAGATGATGATGATCTTACAACCTCAATCTGTTTGATCAATTCCGGAGATAGGAATGACCCTGAGTTTCCGGCCCTTCTGTCTCCTGTTATCCTGACACCATCCATCAGAAGGAGTACTCTTCTTCTCGCCAGGCCTCTGATGCTGGGAGTAGTCATGAATCCTCCACTTCCGATAAAGTGGACTCCCGGAGAATTAGTAAGAGCTTCAACAAGGGTTTCAGAAATTTTTTCCCTTACTTCGAGCTCCGAGATGATGTTCTGGGCCTTTGGAATATTTAGTGAAAGCTCCTCAGTATCAAAAGCTGTTACAAGTATTTCATTTTGAAGATATTCTTTCGGAACAAGAATGATCGTGATCGGTTTTAATTTGCCTTTCAGCTCCAGTTTTACAGTTTTATCATAATGATATTCGCCTTCAAAAACCAGGTTTATCGTGAATAGATCATCAGGTACGTTCAACTCGAAATACCCGTCACTTAATGAGATGGTATATTTTCCGGTCTCTTTAACGTGTATTGCAACATTTTCAACAGATCTGAACCCGATATCTCTTACAACACCCTTAATAATTTTTGAATTTACTTGAAAGTGAAGTAAGAAAAAGAGTGAAATTAAAAGAAAGATTTTTTTTTGGCTAGGCATTATATTCATACGAAATTTTCATGAAAATTGTTTCTATATTTCCAATTACAAAATATGTATAAAGTTTTCATCTGTATGAAGTCCTGACCAGGTCAGAAACTGCTTTGATAAGGCTGTTTTCATCAGAAATTATAATAACATAAGTATATTCATCTGATATCAGAGAAGTTTCATCCAGGAAGTTCAAATTGGTGAAAAATGTATTTTCAAGTGTGAATTTCTTTATAGAAATATAGTGATCCTCCTTGTCAGATTTTCTGAACACCTCTGCATATGATCTTCTGAAGTTTTTTATTACTATGTTTATATTTATTTTTCCATCAATGATATTTCCCTGAGGATCCCCTTTTCGCCTTATTTGTAATGAGTCCTTTTCAAGACGGTATGGCTGAATTTCCGGCAACTCTTTCCTTTGAGATATCATGAAACGTAATATCCCGGCCATCCACAGATAGTGATCGCTCCTGAGGTCAAATCCATCAACATCAAGTGTTAGGAAAAGTTCAGGTGATGTTTCAAGCTCTTCCTTTGCTGACAATTTGAATATTGCAGTTCCCTCATCAACTTCATCAAACATTGCTATGTAAAATAGCTCAGATCCGGATTTAACCCAGTGATAAAATTGGCTCCACATAAAGTTACCGCCATTCCTGGGAATAAGGTTAAGCTTAGAATTATCTTTTTTATCAATTAAATCTTTATAGATGATTCCGGCTCTTCTTTTTTTTAGAGTTGATAAATTTCCATTCCTTACAAGATTTGAAATTGAAAATCCGGGAAAACTGACCGGCATATATTCCTGTCCTCTCTTACCCGTCAACTTCAGATCTCCCTTAATTACATCTGTCCAGTTTGAGACTTCATCATCATTTGATATACGCCCTACGGTCCAGGGACTTAAAATATCGAATTTTTTATAGATTTCTTCATATTGGGGTTTTGAATCTCTAACCAATGATCTCCAATAAGCAGGGACACCTCCCAGGATCGTAGCATGCAGATCTGTCTCCCTCGTATATTTAAGGAAGTCGGTGACAAGTATTGCCTGTCCTCTTACACCCTCACCGATAAATCCGAAACCCCATATTCCGACTACGGGTAGTTCTTTCCCTGAACGATCAGGGTGAAATTGATATGCACTGCTTGAAGTTACCTTAAGGTCTCGGACGAGATGGGTCCAGTCGCTAATGATCAATTTGGATATCTCTGTTATCATTGTCCCGGTTATGTCATACATAACCCCAACTTTAATTCCGTATTTTTCTCCCCCTTTAATAAGAAATTTCAGAACGTTATCCATTCTTGCAAGGTGATCCGGGCTTGGCAGGTTTGTTGTGAACCTCTGTACAAAAATTCCATCAATTCCGTAATCTCTCAACCATCGGCAATGGAGCATTATTGTCTCTTCGATATTAGAGGAGAAGAATCCGGCTTGTTCACCATTTTTATATTTCCAGTCATAATCAGTTGAATAGGAAAGGGTGTTTTTGTCGTATTCAGAATATTCAGGCCAAATATCAAACGTTACAGTGTTAGGTGAAGGTTCGGTTCCGGATATACACCAGTGGAACCAGCCGACTTCATGAAAAGGGTCATCATTTGCTGTTCCAAACCATCCCTGATATCCGCAAAAGATCTTGTTATACATATCATCCGGAGATAAATATTGTTGAGGAGAAATAATCAAACAGAGAATAAACAAAATCTTACTTATCAGTTTTAAAGATACGGGCATTTGAAATACTGATTCCTGAGATCTCATTTCTTCACCTGAAGTAATTATACTTGAATCATTTCAAAACTTAAATATACCGGACAGGAAGTTATAATTAGCTTAATTTTTATTGAAAATTTTGTATAGATGAATTACAATGTTTTCCTTATGAAAGGTAAATTAAGAGTGAATCCGCGGATCAGGAGGTGGATACTGATAGCAGGTCCATTTATGTTCTCAATTTTTTCATCATTTGTTTACATACTTATTTTTTCCCCGGTGAAAGGGACTCCCGATTTCTCCAACATTATTTTTGTATTCTTTGCCGCTATCGGGTTGAGTTCTCATATCCTTTACGGGAATAGAGAGATGATTCGAGCATCTTATTATCTCAGTGCAATATCTTTCATTGTGCCGTTTCTTGTCCTGGAAGTGTTCAGGTTATATCCTTATAATTTGTATCAGGGACGAATAACTCTTTCTCTCATATTAGCAGGGAATCTCTGGCTTATTGTAATTTATAAGAATCTAAGGCTTAAAGCGCAGAATTCAACCGAAGAAAATTAAACAGCTGAGAGGCGCATGAGTTCGATTACCATATCTTTTGCCTTGTTCATATCATCTATCAGGATATGCTCTTCCGTGGAGTGTTCTAAATGTGCTCCGATCCCCACTACGGCCATTTCTATACCCATGTTGTTATAAATAGATGCATCGGTGAACCCTGTAATAAAGGTTGTCTCTGCTTCGATTCCGACTGTTTTGAGGGCCTTTTTCGATTGTTCAACTGTCCAGGAGTTGTCTGGAATATCAACTGCTTTACAGAGATTGTCTATTTTGATCTCAACTTCGGCACCTGATGCAGTAACTTTATCTCTGATGATAGATTCCATCTCTTTTGCGAGAGCAACTCCTTTCTCATGATCCAGACTTCTGCATTCCGCCAGAAATGTTACTGAATCCGGCACTCCGTTCCTTATCATCCCGCCATTTATTACTCCGACGTTTGCAGTAGTTTCATGATCGATCCTACCGAGTTTCAATGCTGATATCGCTTTGGATGCAGCCAGGATCGCATTAATCCCTTTCTCAGGCTCCATACCTGCATGAGCTGATCGTCCTTTAATGAAAACATCAATAGCAAAATAAGAAGGTCCTCCTATTACTATCGTTTCCAACGTGTCGTTGTCGAGGAGAAACCCCTTCTTTGAACTCAATAGTGAATAGTCAAGATTTTTTACTCCCAATAGCCCGACCTCCTCCTCCCTGCTGATCGCAATCTCGAGAGGTGGATATATTTCCGCTGTTCTGAGTGCTTCGAAAAGTTCAGCGATACCCGCTTTGTCATCAGCGGCAAGTATTGTATTTCCGGCAGATCTTATTACTCCATCTTTTATAACCGGTTCGATCCCGATACCGGGCTTTACAGTATCTGCATGGCACGAAAATAGTATCGGTTCTGTTTTTTCACAATTTTTTGCAGGAAATTTTACAACAAGATTTCCATAAGTATCTTTAACAGCATCTCCTCCGATTTTTTCAAATTCACTCTTAAGGTAATTTATAAAATTTTCCTCATTTCCTGATTCACTGTCTATTTTAACCATCTCCATGAAATGTTCAACCATTCTGTCTGACATAATTCCTCCTGTAAAAAAATAACATTATCAAATTCCAAATTCAATTTCAAGTGAAAGCCAAAATGAATTAATAACTTTAAATTTCAAAATTGCGATATATGATCTGACTTTACTTTTATAGTGGTGTTATATAGAATTGGGGCATGAAAAAGAAAAACCTTTTAATAGCATTTGCGATTGTTTTACTGTCTGTGTTTTTTGTTTCAGAATTAAACCCGTGTACAAATATTCTTGTGTCCGGGGGTGCATCAACAGATGGCTCCACAATGATCACTTATGCCGCAGATTCCCATGTCCTCTATGGTGAACTTTACCACTGGCCGGCGAAAAGTTATCCTGAGAATACAATGCTGGATGTGTATGAGTGGGATACAGGAAAATTTCTGGGCCAGATAAAGCAGATCAGGAAAACTTACAACGTTGTCGGCAATATCAATGAACATCAGGTAGCAATAGGGGAGACCACTTATGGTGGCAGAAGAGAGCTCCGGAATAGAAATGGGATCATCGATTACGGCAGTGCAATGTATATTGCTCTTCAGAGGTCAAAGACTGCGAGGGAAGCGATAAAGGTAATGACCGAGCTTTTTGATGAGTATGGATATTATTCATCGGGTGAGTCATTTTCAATTTCAGATCCAAAAGAGGTCTGGATAATGGAAGTGATCGGGAAAGGAGAAGGGGTAAAGGGCGCTAATTGGGTTGCGATCAGAATCCCGGATGGATATATTTCCGCTCATGCCAATCAATCCAGAATCAGGAAATTTCCACTTAATGATCCAAAGAATTGTATGTATGGAAAAGATACAATTTCCTTTGCCAGAGAGATGGGTTATTTTACCGGCAAAGATGAAGACTTCAGTTTTGTTGATGCTTATGCTCCTCTGGATTATGGTGCTTTGAGATTTTGTGAAGCGAGAGTCTGGAGTGTTTTTAACAGGGCCGCAAAATCCGGAAATACAACTTTTGATTATGTTAAAGGTGTCGAAGGTGCAGAACCGATGCCTCTTTACATTAAACCTGACAAAAAACTGAACGTCAGGGATGTAATGGAATTAATGAGGGATCATTTTCAGGGAACGGAATTTGATATGACAAAAGATGTCGGTGCAGGCCCGTTCAAATTGCCATACCGCTGGCGTGGACTGACATGGGAAGTTAATGGTGTAAAATATTGCAATGAGAGAGCTATTTCTACACAACAGACCGGGTTTTCTTTTGTTTCCCAATCAAGAAAATGGCTACCTGACCCGATCGGAGGGATTTTATGGTTCGGTGTTGATGATTCCTACAGCACTTGCTATATCCCTATGTATTGCGGAATAGATAAGGTTCCATATTCTTTTGCAGTAGGAACAGGATCATTTGAGGAATTCACCTGGGATTCCGCTTTCTGGGTTTTCAATTTTGTGTCAAATTATGCTTATTCGAGATATAGTGATATGATCAGTGATATCAGGGTTGTGCAGGGTGAAATGGAAAGTTCATTCATTACCGAGACAAAAGAGATAGACAGAAAAGCGGTTGGTCTTTATAAAAAAGATCCTGTCCTTGCAAGGAATTTTATTACAGATTATTCGGTCTCTGCCGGAGACAGGACCACGAAAAGATGGATGAAACTCGGAGAGTCCCTCTTGTTCAAATATCTTGACGGGAATGTTAAGAATAAGGACGGAAAAGTAACTCATCCAGGATATCCGAAAGCCTGGTACGAACATATTGTGAAAAACACCGGTGATCATTTCAAAGTAAAAAAAATGAGATCAGAGATCGAAAATTCTTTTACAGATCTTCTAAAGAGGGGTGCTGAAACTTTAAAGAATGGTGACTTAAAGAAGTCGCTTGAGCATTATGAAGCTGCACTCAAGATCAAACCGGACAATGTTCATGTTAAAGAGAGGATTAGTGAAGTGAAGGATATCCTTAAAAATGTAGATGAAATGATCAAAAAACTTAAGGATAAAAAATAGCTGAATTTAATTGAACACAAACATACCCGACAAGCTAACTTTTAAAAAAAGAGAGGTTATTAATATAACCAGACTTGACGGGAAAGTTCTCGAGTATTGGGAAAAAGAATTTGTAATACTTAATCCGGTTGAAAATCAGTCCGGCGACAAATATTTTTCAAGAAAGGATATTGAGATCATTATCAGGATCAAAGAACTTCTGATGGGAGAAAAGAAGAGCAAAGAGGAGACGAAGGCAATTCTGCTCTCCGAATTTGAGGCTGTGCAGATCCCGAAAGAAAAATTTGAAAAAAAAATAACAAAGCAGGGAATTAACCTTTCATCTCTGAAAGAGGGATTGAAGGAAATATTGACATTGATCGATAAAAATGATAAATAATTACCCAGTCGGGATGTGGCGCAGTCTGGTAGCGTACACGCTTGGGGTGCGTGTGGTCGGTGGTTCGAATCCACTCATCCCGACCATCTTTTAAAGTTCATTACGTTTCGTTTTATCATAGATTTTCCGAAAACCGGAAACAGAACAGGTAGATAAGGATTATTATGAAAACTATATTACTCACTAACGATGACGGCTTCAGGTCTCCCGGCCTGACAGAACTCAGAGATCATTTAAAAGAACAATTCAATGTATTCACGATTGCTCCTGCTACCGAGATGAGTGCCGTAAGTATGGCCCTGTCTTTGAACCGCCCGTTAAGAATTGAGAAGATAGATGAAGATTTTTACTCTGTGGATGGTACTCCTTCTGATTGTGTTACTATAGCTCTCAGGAAACTTATGAAGGAGATGCCTGATTTTGTTGTTTCAGGAATGAATCTGGGTGAAAATCTGTCTGAAGATATAATTTATTCGGGTACTGTCGCTGCTGCCACTTCTGCATATTTTTATGGTATTCCGGCACTGGCTGTTTCTCTCATCTCTGACAAAAAAAATTATAGCAGGGGAGTTTACAATGTCGCCGGTGGAGTTGAAATAGTTAATAAGGTCCTCAGCAAACTTTTTGCAGGAGCTGAAGAACTCGAAGGCGTTTTCAATCTGAATATCCCATATGAAAACAATGGCAAGATCCTTGTTACAACTCTTGGTAACAAGAGATATAAACCGGATATAATTGAGCGGGAAGATCCGAGAGGGAAAAAATACTACTGGATAGGAACCGGAAATCCTGAAAGTTCCGGGGACAAGGGTACTGATATCTGGGCAATAAATAACAAATGTGTTTCCCTGACCCCGCTTGCTCTTGATCTGAATTGCTTTTCTTCTTCGGTAGATCTTAACGGAGTATTTGATGAAATTTAATCCAATAAGAAAACTTTATGACTGGGTTCTCGGCTGGGCAGAAAAGCCATCCGCCATGTATGCACTCTTTTTTATCGGTTTTGCGGAGAGCAGTTTTTTCCCTATCCCTCCCGATGTACTTCTTATACCGCTGGTCCTGGGTTTCAGAAAGAAGTGGTTCAGGCTTGCGCTAATACTAACAATTGGTTCTGCTGCCGGAGGATGTTTCGGGTATTTTATCGGAGCAAAATTGTGGGGTTTCGGACCCGACAATTATACGGCAATGGCCCGTTTTTTCTATGACTCCATTCCGGGATTCTCGCAGAATGCATTTGAAGCGATGAAAACCAAATATGATCTTTACGGTTTCTGGATAGTATTTACTGCAGGATTTACGCCCATTCCTTATAAGGTTTTTACTATCTCTTCCGGTGCATTTGATATTAATTTCATAACTTTTATGTTTGCTTCAATTATTTCCAGGGGTGCAAGATTCTTTCTGGTTTCCTTCCTGATTTATAAATTCGGTGAACCCATTAAAGTATTCATAGAAAAATATTTCAACATTCTGGCAGTCATATTTACAATCCTCCTGATCGGCAGCTTCATTCTGGTAAAAGGATTGGTCTGACCTTCCTGAGAATTTTTATTTAACATAATAATACATCTGTGTTAAATTGTTATCATGAGATTTATTTTTAAGACTATTATTTATCTTTTGATCCTGATTGTCACGTTTGGGTTTTATTTAAACTGTAATAAGAAAAGCAAAGGTAAATTGTCAAATCCGGTTAAAGTTATTGACAACAATGGTGTTGAAAGAAATTACAATCTCTATCTCCCGGACACGATCTCTAAACAAAAGTTCCCCTTAATTGTATATTTTCATGGAGTAAGATCCGATGGTTTTAAAGGTATAGCAGTCCTGAAAGGTTATACGGGAAGTCCTGTAGCAGAAACCGGTTTGATACCGTTCTGCAACGTTAACGGGATAGCACTTCTTGAGATCCTTCCATCTTACTCCTATAAATTTCTGGATGTCAATGCTCATGGATGGTCACCTTTTGATAAAGAGATCGGAGGGGTTGAAAAGTGTATTGATACCGTGATAGATGAATATAATATTGATGTGAATAATGTATATCTTACCGGAATTTCTGCAGGTGCCGTAATGTCTAATCACTTGGCAAACAGAAGGCCGGGAAAATACAAAGCGATCCTTTCCCACTCTCAGGCATATATAAGTGAAAACAATGAGATCCTTTTTCCTGTTGATTCAATAAAAAAGTTCAGAGTTATTATCTGTTATACAAAGGGAGACTATAGAAATCTTAAAGACATCTGTGAAAAATCATATGAGAAATATAATGAAAAAGGGTATGATACGGTCATTCTAAGGGATCTGCCGCCTTTAAGTCATAAATGGTCAAATTCGACCAACGGGAGATTCTGGAGATTACTTAGCCGAACCCGTACGGACTCAGGCTGACATGATATTTCTCTTGTCAAAATTGACTATAAGATGACTCTCTGATATCATAATTCCGGAATTATGGTGACTTAATGAAACAAAAATATTTTAGAATATTATCTGTTATTTTCCTGTCCGCAATACTTTTGAGTGCAACACTTCTGAACTTAAATTGTCAAAAAAAATTGAAGGATTTCAATGTTGTCGTAATCGTTATTGATACACTCCGGTCAGATAAACTTGATGCATATGGATATGAAAAAATCACGGCTCCATTTCTGACAGAATTGTCTAAGAAATCGATTCTTTTTGAGAATACTTTTTCAGCTTCATCCTGGACATCTCCGGCGACGGCTTCAATTTTCACGTCTCTTTATCCTTTTCAGCATAATGTACTGATGGGATTACTGGCGCATATTAATGCAAAGAAAAAGTTTCCTGATATAAAGATCGACAGGATCCCCGAAGAGATCGAGACAATGCCTGAAGTTTTTAAGAAAGCAGGCTATGCTACTTATGCTATCTCCGACAATTTTAATATAGGTGATAAGCAGGGATTCGATCAGGGATTTGACAAGATGATCACCTATGGTTACAAGGGAGCTGAACAGGTTAATAGTGATCTCTTTTCCTGGAAAGAGGAGATAGAAAAAAACGGGAAGTATTTTCTTTATCTTCATTATATGGATCCTCACGGGCCTTATCATGCCAGGGAACCCTGGTACAAGGATCCCGGTAACAGAAAGCTGGAACCTCTTGTGGCTTATGACAGTGAGATAAATTATGTTGATTCCTATATAAAGAAAGCTTATGAGAAATTCGGGTGGGATAAGAATACTGTAATAGTAGTGACAGCAGATCATGGTGAGGGATTGTGGGATCATGGCAGGCAGGGACATGGATATTCACTATACAGAGAGGAGATCCAGGTCCCATTGATAATTCATTTCCCCGGTGGAGCAGAAGGGAAACGGGTGATCCCCAATGTAAGTACAATAGATATACTTCCCACACTCAGAGATATAATCGGTCTTAAGAAATCTGACAAGGATGAAGGCTGGAGTCTGCTGCCGCTTATTAATGGAGAAGAGGAAAAGTTCAAGAACAGATATCTTTTCACATACTTGTGGAAACGAATTGAAATTGTGAAAGAAATTAAATCGACAATTTACAGAAATTTTCATTTTCAGAACAGAATTCCCAAAAAGAAGGAGTTGTTTAACCTTTTATTGGATCAGAAAGAGAAAAAGAATTTGTATTTCAAAATGTTTAAAACTGCTAAGAAAATGGAAAGACAATTTGAGAAGTTCTTCAATAATTGTAAAACATATAAAAAGGATTCAGTAAATTATAAACTAAATAAGGAAAGGCTGGAAAAACTAAAAACTCTTGGATATGTTCAGGAATAAAAATAATAATCTGTGGTTCGTTTTAACTGCAGCTTTTATTATTCTTATTTCTATTTTTTTCCGGATCTATTCACCACAATCTGATCTTCCCCCTGATATTTCGATCAGCGGAAGTATCTATACTGATGAGGGGAACCAGTGTCATAATTCCAGAAGCAAAGTTCTCTATGATGAGTGGTTCCCGGATGACTGGAAGATCACAAATTACAATCCTGTAGTTCCTTATTTTAAATTGCTGATATTTAAAGTTTTCGGTACAGGCCTTGTTCAGGTAAGATCTATATCATTCATCTTTTCATTATTGTCACTTATATTCTTCTTCCTGACCCTCAGATCATATTTTTCCTCCTGGCTTCCGATCGCCGGAATTGCCCTGATCGGATCTAACTTCCTGTATATAATGTATAACAGAATAGGAACCTTTGAAACTCCTATGATATTCTGGATGATCCTTTCTTTGTACTTTCTGGAGAAATACAGAGTCTCAGGCAAAAATATATTTATTGCATTTTCGGGTATATCCGCATTTATGGCTTTTGTTTTTAAAATGACCGGAGCTCATATAATCCCTGTTCCGGTAATCTCCTTACTTTTATTTCTCCTGTTCATACCGGAGAAGGATCTTCCTGACAGGAAAAAGATCGCGGTATCAACAGCTATTATAATATTTGCAGTTCTTATATCTTTTGCAATCTGGTTATTCCTCTTTTATTTCCCAAACAGGGAGTGGATCAAGAGTGCACCCGGTTCATATATCGGTAATCAAATGTTCCCGAAAAGTATTGACCAGTTGATCGGGAATATCCTCTCTTACAATTGGAAGGAGCAATTTTTCAAAATGTGGGTTGTCTGGGTTGCAGCGATACTTTATATTCCCATATTTTTTCGCAGGATGATAACAAAGCTGATGGATATCACTGAGGCTGGATTTGTACTATTTCTCCTCTCTCATACCGGAGCTTTAATGATCATGAATCACAGACCTACACGATATCTGATTGCAGCGATACCACCAATGGTTTTTTTAACAATTTTATTTTTCAGGCATTTAATGAAGGGATCTGACTATCAGACTGATCCGGGTATTTTGAAAAGAACACTTTTCCTGATGTTTGATATCGTTTGGCTCTTTCTATCACTTTTTTATTGTTTCTTACCTCTTTTATCAAGAGTGGGAATTCACCTTCTTCCTGATAAATTTAATTTTGATCTGTTTTTGATCTCGGTGCTCCTTGCAGGATTTTTTCATCTCTTCCTGTTTCTGCTTAAACGTTTTTACAGAACCGGAATTAAGAGAGGGCGAATTGCCGTGATCATTGTGCTGTCATTAGTTTCAATATCAATTTATACCAATGTGAAATACTACTATTATTGGCAGAGGGACAAGACAGAATATGTCAGTGATATCTCAAAGGAACTAGGCAATAAAATTTCTAACGGGGTTATTGCCGGGCTAACAGCCCCTGTAGCTGTTCTCGGTACAGAACACAGATCACTATTTCTTTATCCGAAATTTGTTCACTGGGGAAAAAATACACTTGAGAGGTATGGGATCACTCATGCTCTTCTTGCTAATTTTAACTTTGAAATTTCAAATTTTTTCAAACAATGGCCTGAGAAGATGGAGAATGCATCATTATTGAACGTATATAATGTGAAAGATCAGTTTCTCCATCTATATTCTTTAAACGATCCTTATATTTCCCGGATAGACCGGATCGATCCTGAGACAATCGAATTTTCTATTATTTATAATGGAGAACCTATAGAGATCAAATTCGGTAAACTGGAATTTATCCATAATGAGAATATCAGATCTGATGAAGATCCATATCTGCTTACAACTCTTCCGGGTATGGAAACGGTCAGGAGTGGAGAAACTCTTATCCGGATCAAGGATGAACATACCGGCAGTGAAAAATTGTTTTTTATTAAAAATGAAAAATGGGGAAACAAATTCAAATATGAAGCTGAAAAATTTCCAAAAAAGAGAGGGCGGGTTGTCCGGGATGTCACTGCATCCGGAAAGCATATAAGGTATTTTAATGTTTTAACCGACAGGAAAGGTTTTATGGCATGTTCGATCGGGGGGAAATTCATCCCTTATTCAGAAGGATTAATATATGCAAAGTTTTATCTGAGGTTTGGTAATATCAAGTCCCGGATCAGGCCTCTTGCGATTATCGACATATTCAATAATACTGACGGAAGATCAGTCTCTTCTTTTACGATCAAGAAGAAAGATCTTCAGGATGATGGTTTTCGTGGGTATCCTTTATTTTATAAAGTAAAAAGGGTCAAAGATCTTGAATTCAGAGTGCATGCAGAAAAGAGTTCAGATATATATTATGATTACATGGAATTGTATTATTATCGGGGAAAATTTATTAACTGAAATTGAAAAATAACAACCTTAGGACTTTTTTTTTATTTCTGATCATCGCATTTTCCTTTATTGTGATATTCAGGGGGGTATTCCTGAAAAATGAGGTTATCATTCCAGGTGATATACCTTTTAACACTCCTGTCTGGCAGGGGGAGTCCCCTGATCAAAAATATTACAAAGCAGAAAATTATCTGTTGAGTGATCAGATCAATCAGTTTTATATCTGGCATCATATTGCTCATGTATCCATGAGTGGAACCGGGGTCATACCTCTCTGGAATCCATATATTTTCGGAGGGCAGCCTCTTGTAGCTAATTCTCAGTCAGCGCTATTCTATCCTCCTAATCTTTTACTTTTTTTCTTTGATCCCGGAACTATTGCTACATTGAGGGTTTTCTTTAATTTGTTCATTATAATTCTGTTCGGTTATCTGTTGGGGCTTCAGCTCGGGCTCAGTGTTATCGGGTCAGTTATCATTTCAGCTGCGTTTGCATTAAGCGGTCCTGTAATTGTATGGCTCGGCCATCCACATGCCAATGTTTTCTCCTGGTTCCCCTTTCTTATGTGGAGTGGTGAAAAAATAGTCAGATCTGAAAGGAAATGGTTGTGGGCAGGCATTTTCAGTATCGGTACGGGGATTTCGATACTTGGTGGTCATCCGGAAACAGTTTTTCATATGTTGATGATAATCGCTCTTTATTTTTTTCTAAGATTAGTTTTTTCAGGAACAAAAAATTTATCAGTAAAAAAGTCATCGATCCTGTTAGTAACGGGACTGATTTGCGGTATCCTTATAGCATCTGTTCAACTTATCCCTTTTTCAGATTTTCTTTTCAGGAGTTCGACCCTGAATCAGGGAGGGAGAGGTGATCATGGGGGGCCTTTGTTCTGGTCAGATTCAGCGCCGGGGAATTTAACAGGACTTGGTACTCTTGTCTACCCTGATCTTTTCGGAAATCCTCCGGACAGAACATTCAGAAGCCCGGCCAAAAGTGTTTCCAACTATAATGAGAATGCTATCTATTTCGGACTGATACCGCTATCTTTTTTTATATTTGTTCTTTTCAGAAAGAAAAACCCGGTTATAGTAAAAATTCTTGCATTTATTTCTGCATTTTCTCTCGGTGTTGCCTGGAGATTACCTGTATTCGAAGTCTTTAATCATCTTCCGATATTTTCGATCGTTGCTAACGGGAGACTGAAAATATTTTTTGTTTTTACTTCAATTATCATAGCAGGATATGGATATGCGACTTTCAGAAAAATTTATGATTCCGGAGAATTAAAAAAGAAGAATATATTGAAATTGATCACCATCCCTCTGATTGCCATATCCGTATTTTTAATTTTTTCCATTATAAGATCATGTATCCTGCTGACCGGGAATTCACCATTTAATCAGGCAGTCGGAGAGATCCCCTTTTTCAAATATATCATTTTTAAAATTTTCTCACCGGATAATATAGGCGTATTGATAACACCGATTACATCTTTATTGTTTATCCTAATTCTATTCATGCTGATAAAGGGGAAATTGCGGATTAAGACATTTGAGATATTGATAGTGATCCTATGTGTAGTTGATCTGACAATTCCTGCAATTGGATATAACCCTACAATAAAAAAGGGCGACATCTTACCATTCCCGGCAGTTTTTTCAGAATTCAGCGAGGAGGATTCACCTTTCCGTGTGATAGCTGATGACGTTATAAAACTGGAGAATTATAATGCTGTCCATGGAGTACATCTGATGGGCGGGTACGATCTTCCGGTTCTGGAGAGTTATGGTGATCTTTTCCTTTCGCAAAACAAAGGGGATGTACACAGTCATAATTGGGATGAAAATTCAGAGCTTATAGATTTTCTGAATGTGAAATACTATTTTAATAAAGGGATCCAAACTCCCTTAAGCAGTAAATATAAGTTGATCTTCAATAACCTGAACTATAGGGTGTATGAAAATTTGAATGTCTTCCCCAGAGCTTTTATGGTTTATGATTTTGAAGTAATAGGTGATAAACAAGGATCTTTAGAATATCTTAAGGATAACGATTTCCGACTTAAAGACAGGGTGTTGCTTGCTAAACCTCCGAAGGTTCCATTCAAAATACATTCTTCTTCATCTGATGTCCTTAACAATGTCACCTTCATTTCTTACACTACTGATCTTATAGAACTGAAAGTTGATAGTGCTGAGGATGGAATATTGGTTATGAGTGACGTGTTAATGCCCGGATGGGTTGCATCTATTGACGGGGCCGATCATGATATCATGTCCGCTAATTATGCTTTTCGCGCGGTTTTTATCCCTGCCGGTGATCATATCGTGACATTTAAATACAAGCCTGTGTCTTTTGAGATCGGGATAATATTGACATTTTCCGGATTATTTATTGCTGCTCTTTTTGTCTTCCTCGGGAGTAGGAAAAAATGGAGTTCAAATGACCCTGTTTCCACTTGACAACAGATTGGCCTCACAGATATAATGGAGGCTGACAAAACATCTGTTTCTAAAAAATGTCAGACTAGGAGAAATAATGATCCGGAAAAAGAAGATGCTTGTTGACATACTCCTCCCCGTATATAACGAGGAACATGTTCTGGAATCAAGTGTTATATCTCTCAGGAAATTTCTTTCCGAAAATGTTACTGATTTTGACTGGGTCATAACCATTGGGGATAACGCATCTACTGACAAAACCCTTGAAGTTGCAAAGGCTCTCGAAGATAAATATAAAGATGTAAATGTTACCCATCTTCCTTTGAAAGGACGTGGAAGGATGGTTAAATATGCATGGGAAAAAAGTGAAGCCGATATCCTTACTTATATGGACATTGACCTTTCAACAGATCTTAATGCATTCATTCCTATGGTTGAAGCTATTATGGGAGACTATGATATTTCCATTGGATCAAGGCAATTCAAAGGTGCTAATGTTGATAGAAGTATAAAGCGGGAGATTATCTCACGCGGCTATATTAAGGTTTTAAAACTTCTCCTTGGTTTCCCTTATACGGATGCTCAATGTGGATTCAAGGCTGTATCGAAAAAAGTAGTCAATGACCTGTTTGATCATATTGTTGACGATGAATGGTTTTTTGACACCGAGCTTTTATATATTGGATTTAAGGAAGGGTATAAAGTTAAAGAGATCCCAGTAAGATGGATAGAGGATCGTGATTCGAGGGTTAAGATCATAAGAACAGCCTGGCTTGATATAAAAGGTGTTTTCAGAATGATGGGTTATAAGAAAAAGAACATTTTATGAAATCCTCGATCCTAATAACCGGAGCCTCCGGATTTGTCGGAAAAACACTGATAGGTAAACTTAATCTTTCGGAGTTCAACAAAGTATATCTACTTATACCTGAACCGGATGTACCGGATGAGTTGACTAAACACGGGGAAAATGTTGTTATCCTGCATGGTGATATTACAGATCCGGAAGTTCATAAAATTATACCTGACAAAATAAATATACTTTTGCATATGGCAGCTATTACAGGAAAGGCTGCAAAATCCGATTATGAAAAGGTGAATTTCGAAGCTTTTAAGGATATTGTGATATCAGGGGGAAAAAAGGGATTAGAAAAAGTTCTGTTCATAAGTACTATAGCGGTGAAATTTTCTAAAAGGAAGAGGTATTTTTATTCTTTTTCAAAAGAAAAAGCCGAACAATTTCTTAAGGGATC
>DBOL01000057.1 GCA_002299555.1 Candidatus Aminicenantes bacterium UBA647 | reverse complement strand
AGCCAGATAGTTTGTACTTTGATATTTTCTACTTTAATATGAGAAGTTTCGGATCAATATCTTTTCCTATTCTGATAACAGCTCCGTCATTAAAATATGCCCTGTTAAGGGTGGTCATTGCATCAGGTTCTACTCCGGACTTCCCGATACACTCGAGAACATCATCGTTACCTGATTCGATGATATTTCTCACATTATCTATAAACAGGCCTTTAATTGCTGGAATATGTGAAAAATGTTTTGAGAATTTTCCATTCACAAATACAAGTGAACATTTGGAAAGCTTCTCAGGCAATAATTTTTTTACCAGGTTATTGTCGATCAGATCAATGTTGTCAGGGTCGAAACTGAAATCTGTTTTTGTCAGTGGTGTCAGGTCGGTATACTTCCACTCTTCAATTCGGGTGGAAGGTATCCCGGTTTGAAGGAATTGCGATTTATTGTCACTTCTTAACACTTCTGCCCATTTATTGCCATTTCCCCATTTTCTAAAGATATCATCTTTAAGGGGAGCAATAAGGTTGTCAGCCGGAACAAACCGGTTCATTTGCATTCTCCTTCAATTTCAGAGAGATCGTTCAACCAGTCATAACCTTTCGCCTCGAGTTCAAGAGCAAGCTCACTCCCTCCTGATTTGATTATTCTGCCATTTGAGAGTACATGAACGAAATCCGGTTTAATATAGTCAAGGAGTCTCTGGTAATGAGTGATCAAAATTATACTTTTTTCGGGGCCGTGAAATTTGTTAACCCCCTCTGAAACTATTTTAAGTGCATCTATATCCAGACCTGAATCTGTTTCATCAAGCACCGCAAGATCAGGCTGAAGTATTGACAGCTGAAGTATTTCGTTCCTTTTTTTCTCTCCGCCGGAGAATCCCTCATTTACTGATCTTTTAAGCATATCTTCATTCATACCAATCTCTTTCATCTTTTTTTTAATGAGTTTTAGAAAATTGAAGGGGTCAACATCTTCAAGTCCTTTATGCTTCTGGATTGCATTCAGAGCTGTTCTAAGAAAATAGGCATTGTTAACTCCAGGAATTTCTATCGGATATTGAAAAGCTGCAAATATTCCTTCTCGTGCTCTTATTTCCGGATCCATCTTCATAAGGTCCATGCCCTTATATGAAATGGAACCTGATGTGACCCTGTACTCTTCTCTGCCTGCGATCGTCTGGGTTAGTGTACTCTTCCCCGATCCGTTTGGGCCCATTATTGCATGGATCTCGCCTTTGTTAACTTCGAGATTGATCCCCTTCAGGATCTTTTTGTTATCTATTTCTACATTCAAGCATTCAATTTTCAACATATTTGTATCCTCCATTCAACCTACGCTCCCTTCGAGACTTATATCAAGAAGTTTCTGTGCTTCAACAGCAAATTCCATTGGCAGTTCGTTAAGAACTTCCTTGCAGAATCCATTCACTATCATCGATACTGCATCCTCCATTGATAATCCTCTCTGTTGAAGATAGAACAATTGATTTTCTCCTATTCTGGATGTTGTGGCTTCATGTTCAACTTTTGAACTATTGTTTTTGTGAATCTCAAGGTATGGGAAAGTATGTGCACCGCATTTGTCCCCCAAAAGGAGTGAGTCGCATTGAGAAAAATTTCTTGAATTATTTGCACTATTTGTCATCCTTACCAGCCCTCTGTATGAATTATTACTATGGCCTCCTGAGATCCCTTTCGATATTATTGTACTTTTTGTGTTCTTCCCAAGGTGGATCATTTTCGTACCGGTATCAGCCTGCTGGTAATTGTTGGTTACAGCGACCGAGTAGAATTCACCTACAGAATTATCACCCTTCAGTATGCAACTTGGATATTTCCAGGTTATTGCAGATCCTGTTTCTACCTGGGTCCATGATATTTTTGAATTATCACCTTTGCAGATCCCCCGTTTTGTAACAAAATTATAAATGCCGCCTTTTCCTTCCTTATCCCCGGGATACCAGTTTTGGACAGTGGAATATTTGATCTTTGCATCATCGAGAGCGATCAGCTCAACAACTGCTGCATGCAGTTGATTCTCATCTCTCATGGGAGCTGTACACCCCTCAAGGTAATTTACGGAGCTTCTCTCTTCAGCAATTATAAGTGTTCTTTCAAATTGCCCAATATTGGCAGTGTTGATCCGGAAGTAGCTAGACAGGTCCATCGGGCAGATCACCCCTTTCGGGATATAGCAGAAAGTACCATCACTGAAAACTGCAGAATTAAGAGTTGCGAAAAAATTGTCACGATAGGGGACAACGCTCCCCAGATATTTTTTTATAAGTTCAGGATGTGTTTTGACAGCTTCAGAAAAGGAACAAAATATCACACCGAGTTCCTTAAGTTTATCAGAGAAAGTTGTCGCAACTGATACTGAGTCAAATACTGCATCAACTGCAACCCCGGATAGTTTTTTTTGTTCGTCAAGAGGAATCCCAAGCCGGTTAAATGTATCTAATATCTCTTCATCAACTTCATCAAGGCTTGTAAGTTCTTTCTTTTTTTTAGGTGCTGCATAATATACGATCTCCTGGAAATCTATTGGATTTATTTTAAGATGAGCCCAGTCCGGCATTTCCATTGTTTGCCAATGACGGAAAGCACGTAGTCTCCATTCCAGAAGGAAATCAGGTTCATTTTTTTTTTGTGAGATAAGTCTTACTGTATCTTCGTTAAGGCCTTTTCCGAAAGTATCCATGTCGATTTTGGTTTCAAATCCATATTTATATTCGCTATTTTCAAGTTCTTCAAAGAGTTTCCTCTCTTCTTCTTTTTTATCTATTTTATTCCGGTCCATTTTATTCTTCCATCAGGTTATGTCTGCCAGCGTTATATTACTCATAGATTCCTCCAGTTTCTGATTAAATCTTGCCCAGATATCTTTTATCTGACAATTGTCATGAAGTTCACACTTACCTTTTATTCCCGGATAGCAAAGCCCTATATTTCCATTCTGAAGATCCACTGCTTTGTAGATCTCCCAGAAAGAGATATTCTCAGGTTTTCTGGCGATTGTGAAACCTCCACCCGGCCCCATTTTACTCTCAAGAATATTGCTCTTCTTAAGGTCCAGACAGATCTTTTCGAGGAAATGTTCAGATATGCGCTGGTTCGAAGAGATCTGTTTGCGGTTTACAGGTTTTCCGCCTCCGGCCAGGACCTCATGTAGTGCCCGCAGAGCATATTCTGTTTTGATCGTAAAGTTCATACAGTAATATTATAATAGTTGCCTAAATTTGTCAACTATTAAAAGGGCTGAAATTAAATTGGAAAAAAGTTCCAGCCCCTCATAAAGAGGGGCCGGACATTGTTATTTTACGCTGTTTATTGCTGTATTCAGTGCTGCTTCCAGCATGTCATTAGGTGGCTCTTTTATGAATCCCTGATCCATAAGTAATTTCATTGAACTTCTTGCTTCATCGATATCAGCGAGGGTCTTATCATAAACTCCCTGCCAGTCAACTTTTAATCTTGCTACTCCGTTCTTTACAGCTTCCATCGCAACATCAGCTGCTTCATGTGCGAACACTTCCGTCTCATCCATTGTAGGCATAATATAATCAGGACTGAGCCCTTTCTTTTCCGCAAACTTTGCAACTGAATAGGATGCTGCAATTGCCATTTCATCAGTCACTTTTTTTGCTCTTGCCAACAATGATCCCTTGAGAATCCCGGGGAATCCGAGAGAATTATTTACCTGATTAGGGAAGTCTCCTCTTCCTGTTGCGACTATATAAGCCCCTGCTTCTTTTGCTGCATAAGGGTATATTTCGGGAACAGGGTTAGCACATACAAATACAATAGATTTGTCTGCCATCACATTGATCCATTCTGGTTTTATAACATCCGGACCTGGTTTACTAAGTGCGATTAAAACATCAGCACCTTTCATTGCCGTATCCATATCAGTTATGCCTTTCGGATTTGTCTTTTCACAGAGTTCCCATTTCCGGTAGAACCTTGCATCAGATTTAATATCTTCTCTACCTGTATGGAGTGAGGATTTGGAATCAAAAAGTATCATTTTTTCAGGATCTGCACCTGCTTTAATGATCAGTCTTGCGATAGTTGTATTGGAAGCACCTGCTCCATAAAAAACTATCTTTACATTGTTCATGTCTTTGCCGGCAATTTTAAGAGCATTAATAAGACCGGCAAGAGTAACTGAACCTGTTCCCTGGGCATCATCATGCCACACGGGGATATCTGCTTCTTCTCTCAGTGTATCCAGAACCTTATAACAATTAGGTTGTGAAATATCTTCAAGATTTATAGCACCGAAACTGGGTTGAACCATTTTGACAAAATCAATTATCTTGTCCGGATCATGTTCGCCCTTGTCATTATAGCTATCTATACAAAGCGCCACTCCATCTACACCTGCCAGGTATTTCATAAGGAAGGCTTTACCTTCCATAACACCCAATCCTCCCGAAGGAGAGCAATCTCCGTCTCCAAGAACTCTGGTTGAATCTGAAACTACTGCAACCAGGTTTCCTCTGTTGGAAAGGTCGTACGAAGTTTCATGGTTATCTCTTATTGTGGTGGATACTTTTGAAACCCCCGGAGTGTACCATACATTGAACCAGTTAAAACCGTAAACTCCGGCTTTAGGCATTGTTGCGATCTTGCCACCGTAGAACTTATGGGTGGAAAAGGCCAGTTCTTTCAGAAAAAGAGTCTTCCCTTTAGCGATCTGTTCCTGACTGAAATTATCAGGAAATAGTACATCCAGATTAGATAATGATAAGTCTATTTTTGACATAGTGTCTCCTTAGAACAAGAAATTTTTAAGTTTAACAATATAACTTTTTCAAGTGTGAATCAATAGTTTTTTTAAAAAAATTTATTTTTAAACATATTACAAATTATTTTTTCTTCTTAATTTATTTTTATCCTTTTTATTTAACGTTTATCACATTGATGTAATTGTAAGGTATTTCAATATTGTTTTCATCGAATGCTTTCTGTATCCTTACGTTGAATTCCCTTCCGACACCCCATTGCTCTCCGGTTCCTGTTTTTGCGAGTATTCTGTAATTCACTGAAGAATCTCCGAATGAGAGAATTCCCTGAGGGAATGGTTTGTCAAGGAGCTTATTTTTCCACTCCGTATCAGTGTACATTGATTCGCATACTGAACTGAGAGCTTTCATGACAATTGAACTTTCCACATCGTAGGAAACTCCGATATTTACTACAGCTCTTGACCATTGATGTGTGGAATTTGAAACTATCGATATCTCTCCGTTAGGAATGATGTGAAGAGTTCCGTCGAGAGACCTGAATTTGATGGTTCTGAGGGATATCTTTTCGACCGTTCCCGATTTGCCATTGATCTCCACTACATCTCCGAGCGCGAACTGCTCTTCCATCAGGAGGAAGAATCCTGTCACTATATCTTTTACAAGGGATTGTGCCCCGAAACCAATAGCAAGTGAAATTCCACCGGCAGCCAGAAGGAAGGGCCCGTAATCTATGTTAAGGACTCCCAACACCCATACCACTGCAGAAATCCAGAGTACGATCTTTACAAATGATAATACGACCGAAGATAATGTATGGTATCGTTGCTTCCGGTGTGCATCGATCTTGCCGCTTTGTTCAATCCTTTTAAGAGTTTTTTTACTTATCGCTCTCGATATTCTTGTAAGAAAGAGTACTATGAAAATGGCGATAAATATCACAATTACCCCTTTTAGAAGCTTTTCAATGAGTTCCTTTTTCTTTCTCTCTTTCAGAACGATTGTTTCTTCATTGATATTTAAAGCTCTCTCTTTAAGTGTACTTATCTTTGTATTGGTGAGGTATATCATTGTTCTTGTTGTGTTCAGTAATGGTATTTCGAGTCCGTTCACTCTGAGTTCGGTTGCACCCGCGAGTGTTCTGCCTATCAGTCTCACGATCGCATTCGGGCTCTTTGCAGCTTCAGCTTTCAGCGTTTTTGTTTCTGCATTTTTCTCCTCTATTTTATCGCTTCTCTGTTTCTCCTCTTTTTCCAATTCCTCCAATTTACCTGTTTGTTCCAAAAGGTCGCTTTCGATCTCTTCCAGTTCATTGGACATAAGGTCTATTATGTCGGATAAAGGAAGCCTCTCGTTGGAGGCCCCCGGTGCGTTTGCGATACTTTTAGCGATCTCTTTGCTCTTCTTATTAAATTGTACCATCTCGATCTCTTTTTTGATCCTCGAGACTTTAAGCAATACATGATTCAGGTTTCTCTGGATCCTCTTAAGGTTGTTTTCTCCTGATCCTGTGAATTTCTCCAGTATCTGAAGTATTATTGTTTTATTTGATGAACTTGCAAATTCTCTGCAAAGTGGAAATATATTGTCTGTAACAAGGTTGTATTTCGCAAGAAGGAGTTTGAATTTTCTGTTATTAAAGTCCAGTTGTTCAACAAGTTGGTTAGTTTTTTCAAGATCCTCGAAGCCCGGAAAACTTTCGGGTGCGAATTGATCCAGGGTTGCTGCTTTGGCTTTCAGATCATCAAATTCAGTTGTAAATCCATCGATCTTTTCTGTAAATTCATCTCCATGCAATGATATAACAACGATCAGTAATGTTATTAGTAGTACCTGTATTCGCTTCATTTATTCTCCCTTTTTAGTGAAAAACTTATATTTGATTTTTTCATGTTTTCGATCATAATTACCCTTTCTTCAGTAGTATATCCTTTCTTTACAGCCCTGATAATATATTTCCCGACAGGAATTTTTTTTTCAAAGATAGGATTTTCCCCGTGATCTTTGCCGTTAATAAAAAATACGGCGAACTGCCTGGCTGTGATAGTCAGAAAACCGTAAGGGTTGAACTTGTGATGGGCAGAGATCTCAGTTCCGGATTCAGTTGTATTTTTGTAGATAAGAAAAGCGATCATAGGAATTAATATAATTAAGAGGATGACAAATGCAATACATTTTTTGCCATTTTTCCTTCCGGATAGTATTTCAGTGATCTCACTTGCATTCTGAAACCTTTTATCAGGGGTTTTTTCAAGACACCTTGTAATAATATATTTCAGGCGCTTTGATATTTCCGGAGTGACCCTGCCGATCTGTTCAGGATCTGAATTTACATGCTTATAAAGTATTTCTTCTGATGAGTCGGCAGAAAACACAGGCTTCCCGGTGACAAGCTCGTATAAAGTGGCACCAAGAGCATATATATCAGACCTTTGATCGACTGCTCCCCC
>DBOL01000089.1 GCA_002299555.1 Candidatus Aminicenantes bacterium UBA647 | reverse complement strand
TTCATCCCTGCTCTTGAGGCTGCTATTATCCCAGTTTCTGAATCTTCTAAAACAATGCATTGATCTGGATTGCATTCTGCCTTTTGTGCAACTTTTATAAAGATATCCGGATCAGGTTTTCCTTTCGTAACTTCATCCCCACACACTATATAATCAAATCTGTTCTCAATGTTTGCCAGAGTGAGATACTTCTCAGCCTTTTTTCTTTCTGATGATGTTGCCACTGCTTTTGAAATTTTTTTATCTTCAAGATAATCAATTAGGTCATACAACCCCTTTTTTACCGGAATACCATTTTCTTCCATATACTCAAATGCATATTTTTCCCTCATTGTTTTTATTTTGAAAAAAGGAAAGTCTTTACCAAAATAATTTTCAAAGATTTTTTGAGTATCGATAATATTAATTCCTATTATCTCAATAACATGGGCTGGTTCAATATTAAACCCATACTTTTCCCCTGCTTTTTTCCAGGCCGGAATAGACAATCTTTCGGTGTCAAACATCAATCCATCCATATCAAAAATTATAAGTGAGATGTAGTTTTCCTTATTCATTTATTTCCTCATCAAACATCATCTTAAAATTCCCCTGGGATTTAATAAACTTAAATCCTACGGACCTGTATAATGCATGGGCAGCTTTCCTATCATTCCCGGAAATAACCCTGATACCTTTAAAATTGTTTGCCTTTGCCCAATCCCATACTTTCATAAAAAGGCGTTTGCCTATCCCTTTCCTTCTATGGCTTTTATCTACAACAATACCAAGTATATTTGTCAGAGGTTCAAAGTATAAAAGTATATGCGGAGCTACATGGATAAAGCCAATTACTTTATCGAAGGTATCAGTTTCAACAAAAACCTTATCTCTGCCTTCATTCTTCACTTTAATAATATTTTCTTTTATTTGCTCTTCAGGTACGGGATATCCGTATTGCAAGAACAATTTAGACATTTCCTGATAATCTGATACTTTAATTTCCCTGATAATTTGCCCTCCTATAATCCAGCATCCTTTAATATAAACTCAATCACGGCATCATCTTTAAATATTCTTTAAGTTGTTTGATATGCTCAGGTGTAGTACCGCAGCAACCACCAACCAGAGCTGCTCCCTCTTCAATGCATTTCGCTATCCCATGAGTAAACTCCTTACAGCTCATATTATGTTGGGTTTTACCATTAATTAGTTCAGGTTTTCCTGCATTTGGCTCAACCACAATGGGAAGATCTGTTTGTTCTCTATAGATCTTTACAATCTCACTCATCTCGAAAGGGTCAAGATTTCCACAGTTTGAACCTATTGCGTCTATTGCGGCATCCTGCAACTTCTCTGCACAGTTACCTGTGCTATCTCCCATTATTGTCCTTCCGCCATTATTGACTGTCTCATATGACATCAGGGCCAGAACAGGGATGTCGGAAACCTCCTTACAGGCTCTTACGGCACAAAGCGCCTCCCTGATATCAAACATAGTCTCGATTATAAAGGCATCAACATTTCCTTCTACCAGATAGCCTGCCTGCTCAATAAAGTTATTGACTGCTTGCATGTCGGTCAATTTGCCATGAGGTTCAATAAGCTTGCCAGTTGAGCTTAGATTGCCAAGAATAAACACTTCCTTGCCTTGGGTCGCCTTCCTTGCCAGTTCCACTGCTGAGTCATTAACTTTTTTAACATCAATTTTCTTTTTCTTACTTTCAAGATAGATCCGGTTCATGGTAAGGGTATTTGTAATGATCATCTCTGATCCGGCTTCAATATACTTCTTATGCAATACGGTTACTTTTTCCGGATTATAAAGATTATCCTCTCCTCCTCCATAACCTCCAAGCTTTTCCAGCATAGCTCCCATAGAACCATCAAGTAATTTGATTTTGCTATTATTTAGATAATCTATAAATTTCAAAAAAAGTCTCCTGTATCAGTTGTTGAATTTCCGCATCTCCCACACTGTCCCCTTCCTTGAGGGACAGTGGATCCTGTAGACTTCTCTGTCATCACTTTTCCAGGATAGGAAACCCGGGCTTACTCTCCAGGTATAATTGTCTAAAACATTCAGTAAGACAAAAAGCGATAACTGAGGATTTAACCTCATAATGTCGCAGTAGTATCACAGTAGCGTGTCACAGTAAAACAAAGTGCTTTGTCGAATCAGTCGGGTTTTTGGCGACTGCTTTTATAATCTTCTTTTCGAGCAAATCATCCAAATCTCGCTGGGCTGTCCTACGAATACACGAAGCAACTACCTGATAATCATTTACCATTATTTTTCCATTCTGTAAAATAAACTTAACCGCCTTCTTATAATTAAGAAGCTCTTTTTCATCATCATGGCTAACGTCTTTAACTTTTTTACCCGATAGAATATCCTGTGCCTGTTCAAGGTTTATCGCCGTGCCTTCAATATGTGTTGAGTGATGAGATTCAAGAATGAGAGCTTTCATCTGCATATCGCTAACCCAATCATCTTTGAGATTAACAGCATCAAGAAAACCCCGCACCCGCTCAATTTCAACCAGAGCTTTATTGATCTTCGGTGTTATGATAAATTTTGGCTTAAACGACATAAATTTTACTCTCCTTCCACCCTATAACTTCCGGCAAATTCTGTTCTTAGCTGAATAATGTAGTAACCGCTTTGAAAATTTTCTTATCTTTAAGATAATCAATTGTATCATATAATCCCTCTTTTACCGGAATACCATTTTCTTCCAATTACTCCCCCGACCAATTCAGAACTTTCCAAGTACTTATCCTCAAGGTTTTGTGATAGGCCCATATTTTCCCAAAAGGTTTCTGAGCTTAATTTACCAGGACTGGCCAATCTATAATTATCAAAGATTATTTCATTAGAAATATTACTATTCTTACTTTGGACAAAAGGTATCAATAACTCAGCAACACCATCATAGTTAGCTGTCCTCAAGACCACTGGCATAATCATCCAGAAAA
>DBOL01000108.1 GCA_002299555.1 Candidatus Aminicenantes bacterium UBA647 | reverse complement strand
AAAATTAAGAATTCAAAATTAAAATACCGAGGTGAGGGAGTAATGATCAACCGAGTATTCCCGTAGGGCTATTCTGCTTCGCTAAAGCTTCACAGAATTGGTGTTATTACCTGCTTGATTTGATGAAAAAGTCATCACAGTTTCAACACAATTGACCTGCCCCTAGTTATTGTACCATTCTTATTTTCTGTGGAGTCCATGCATGATTTCGCATTCGTGTTTTCGTAGATTTGTAAGCGTTTAATAAATCCTATCTTCCTCTGAATTTCATTCTGTGTTAGAGTATTTTTATAAGATTTATATAAGGAGGATATTATTTTATCCGGATCAAAGAAGGAGTTAGGTGTTCCTCTAGTCAGCATGAGAGTTCCGGGAATGGAGTCCGATATCATTATATGAAGATACACAGGAAACACAGAATCTATCCAGAACTTATTATCATTACCCTGATGATCTTAATTTTCTCCTCATTATTTGCCGGATGTATCTCACAAAAAATGAAAATCGCCCCCGGGTTTGATTTTAACAACCACCTGAATGTTGAAAAGACCAATATTTATAAGATAGATAAATTATTCACCGATATGAAATTACCTGAGAATCATCCCGATGATTATTATTTTGTCGTAATAGGAGATACTAGAAATATTATCAGATCAAATGATCTTAGCAATTTTAATCAATTAGCTAAACAGATCATTTATGCTGAAGATGAAAATGGAAAAAGCATTTATGATCGGATCAGGTTTATCATTCATATGGGAGATCTTGTCTATGAGGGGGCGGAAAAGCATCAATGGAATAACTTAAAAAAAGCTTTCTCCAATAAAGATTATTTCAGTAATAATTATCCTTATATAAAAATTCTGGTAAAAGATAAACCGATCTTCCCGGTTTTAGGAAATCATGATGTGATGAAGCTACGCCTTAAAAAGGAAACCACATATTTAGACTTTGCAAGTTCCGGCAAAGGATTAAACCATTTCAAGGAGTTTTTCGATTGGGATAATTTTATGGCAGACCCGAATATTATTTGTCCGTTGCCGGGCAAACTGAAAAAAACCGTATTCGATCAATTATGCAAAAAGCTCGGAAAGGATGAAATAAAAGATCTGGAGAAACACTATATTTTAAAAGCAGATCACATTTATTATTTACGTCTATATCAGGATGTACTAGATAAATATAGAAACGGGGAAGGACTTACCAAAACAAAAACCATTTTTTTTGATCAGATAAAAAAGAAGGAAGTCGTTAAAGATCTGCAGAGAATCTTTATCAAACTCGGATATAACACTCTGCCTGTTATCAATTCTGATAATATGATCTTTTATGCATTTGAGATCAATGACCTTATTTATGTGGTGTATGATTCTTTATCACGCGGGTGGCATTATAACACATTTTCAGACCTGAAAAAGAGTATCTATCATCAGAAAAGTAGGCAGCATTATCTGAATCTCTTCACCAAAAGTGATCTGAACGGCCAGTATGAGTTTTTTAAAGCACTTTCAGATTATGCGGAAGAAAGAGGCAAAACGATCGTGCCGTTTATGCACCACTCACCATTCAATAGCGTGCAGGATATTGATGCTGGCGGAATGGAGTATAATCTCAAACTGATACTGGGTGTGGAATATAAGAAAAAAAACAAAAGTTATAAATTTGATAAAAATATTAGTGAATATTCCTTTTTTGATGATCTCATCTTTATGAATCAAAGTGACCCCTCTAAAAAAAGCTATCCTGATAATTATTTCACTTCATGTGTTCATTACTTTCAAAGTTTTACTTTGGAAACCTTACATAACAACCAGATTAGAAACAAAATTAACTGGTATATATCAGGAGGCGGGGGTGCAGAATTAAACACAAGATATAACAATGACAAATTGAACTATTCCGAGATGCTTTATAATAAAAAACTGAAGAATTCATCCTCTGAGAAAATTGATGATGAATCAGCAGGCAAGTCGATCAGGATCATAAATAATGATATAAAAGAGAAATACAATTTTCTGGTCGGTCACGTAAAAAACAGTAAAATAATCAATGTAATTCCACACTTTATAGAGGAAAAAAATGTCCGGTTAAAAAAACCGTTGTTCAGATTCTCAGTAAAAATAGAATATGTAGTCCTATATCCACCCGTTAGTGAAAGCAGTTTGATGTCTTTCACGGTCGGGAGCTGGGGTTTGGAAAAAATTATGCCGATGCTCTCTTTTATTACATGGGACCCGAGTTTCGGGATCGGCTCTCTGGAATATAATATGTATAAGGGTGACAATGAAAGAATAAATTCTCTGACCCAATTTGATCCGTTGAAGTTCACATTTCATTTTACAGATCTTAAAGAAATTACGTTCCTGTTGTCGGGAATAACGATAATGGATGGCGGAGCGAATTCACGAAGGACATTTTTTTCATTCGGAATTGAAGGGCCGATACTGTATAATTTTTTCAGTAATTTGAGGGAACCCATTCCTGAAATTTTAAAAAAATTTTCATTCGGTTTCAAATATCATATTCCCTTTCATGCCGGTAATTTAGCTGATCAGGATTATGGAAAAAATACCCGGTGGTCATGGGCAATCCAATTCAAGCTCCTGTAGCCTTTTGGAATGAAACGGGATTCAGCGATTTATTAAACTTTAGTTCCCTTTGGCAAGAGTAACCCTCCACTCTGTGTATAATGGTCCCTTTAGGATCTCTACTTAAATAAACGATAAAATAACAAGTGATGGATTTTTAGGTAGTAGGGTTTCATTAAACAGATAAAAGTAAATTCGAATATCGAAATTCGAAACAA
>DBOL01000011.1 GCA_002299555.1 Candidatus Aminicenantes bacterium UBA647 | reverse complement strand
TGGAGAATAAAGAAAAAGTGATCCTGTTCAATTTGTCAGGGCACGGATTTTTTGATATTAACGCTTACGCCAAGAACGGTAAGTGAAAGCATAAGATCGGGAGGGCCTGCTTTATATACCTGAAGCGGGTCTTCCCGGTTATTTGATTTTGATATTTTTTGAGGAAGAATTAGAATATTTACCGATCTTCCTTACTATTCCTTCAGGGCTGTAAGGGAAAGGAAGATAATCAGTAGCACCTGCATTTATTGATTTTGAGATGAGATCGAGGTCATCCTCGTCACCACATACAAGTATCGGAATATCGGATGATGCTTTTTCAGATCTCAGCTTTTTCAGGTTTTCCAGATTATGCTCATTTCCTTCATTGAGAATAATAATATCCGGCTTGTTATTTACACTATTGAAATCTATTTCCTTTATCAGAGAATAATTTGAGATCATTAACAGGGGGACAAGTGACATTTCAATAGATCTTTGTTCATCCTCAAATGCTGCTACTTTAACTGCTTTTGAAAACGGGCCTCCTGTCTGGATGGTGGTGTCCGATGCCATACCGCCAATTTCCCGTTTTTGAGTAATTTCACCTTTTTCATACCTGGGTATTGTTTTTTTCAATGACTCTTTATGTCGGGTTCTCCTGTCATTGATGAAATTCCTGCCTCTTCTTATTTCAGGTATATTCTCACTTTCAAAGAATACTCTGATCTCATTTATTGACTGGAACCGGTCATCGATATTCTTCATCAATGATCTCTCGATAACCTTTTGGAACTTTGCATATTGAGGATGCTCCTCCAGATCGGGTCTCTGGACTTTTCCCGGAGTTCTGTACAGGTGTCCGAGGAGGACATCCATATCATTCATCCCAGAAAAGGGAGGGAATCCGGCGAACATCTCAAATAGTATAACTCCCATGGAATATATATCGGTATGAAATGAGATCTTCTGTTTCCCGGTTATTTGTTCGGGAGAAAGATAAATAGGCGTTCCGATTATTTCTCCTGTTTTTGTTAATCGGTTGTCCTGGTCCTCATCGAGTATAAGCGATATACCGAAGTCCAGGATCTTGATAAAATCAAAGGAATCTGTTTTCGGGATGCAGAATATATTTGAAGGTTTCAGGTCCCTATGGATAATAGATTTGCTGTGGGCCGCTTCCAGGGCATCAAGGGCCTGGAAATAAATGTTCGATATCTCTTCGATCGACAGGTATTTTTTTTTTGCAATTTTTTCCTGAAGAGAATGGCCATTCAAATATTCAAGAACGATAAAAATTTCGTCTTCCCATGACTGATGATCGATTATTGTTACAATATTGTCATGGTCCAGTTTCTTTAAGATCTCAGCTTCCTGCCGGAATCTTTCTACGTTGTCTTTGCTCTTTTTGAAGGAGTGGAGATTTTTTACAACAACCTGTTTTGCTATCAGGATGTCCCTTGCAAGAAATATGGCGCCCATTCCTCCGGAGTCCAGTTTTTTTTCAAGTACATATCGTCCTGCAATAGTTGTGTTTATCAGTTTATCCATGATTGATTTTCTCTAAGTTCAAAGGACTTCGAATAGCTTTGCATTTTCCTCATGCCCGGGTAGTTTGAATTCCCCGATCGGTCTTAATCCATCCTTGTTATTTAATCTTTCGTAAACCTCTTCTGTTATAAGTATCTGATCGCCGAGTGCGATCTTTTCGATCTTTGCAGCTTTGTTGATCATATCACCGATCGCAGTAAATTCCATTCTACTCTCACTTCCGATATTCCCGATGATAGCCTCACCGTAGTTAATTGCAATGGAAAGTTCGATATTTATACCCAACTCTTTTCTCCATTTTTTGTTTCCTACTTCAAGCCATGTGATCATCTCTTTTGCAGTTTTGACAGCATTATCAGGAGCATCTTCGGCGGAATCGGGTATTCCGAAGAGTGCCATCACCGAGTCTCCGATGAACTTGTCGATCATTCCATTGTTCCTGAATATTATTCCTGTTAAAATTGTGAACAGTTCATTCAGGATAGACACCACCTGTTCAGGTGGCCTGGATTCCGATATTGAAGTAAATCCTGCAATATCAGCAAACAGCACTGCAACTTTTGCCTTTTTTCCTCCGAGACTCAGATCAGCCTTTCTTTCTATGACTGACTCAACAAGTTCAGGTGTCAGGTATCGGGAAAGATCAGAACGGATCGCAACTTCCTTTTTTATACGTGCATCATATTCTTCCAGAGATTTACCAAGGAAGTTAAAAGCATCTGCAACTTCTCCAATTTCATCTCCCGGCCGGACATTTTTTATCCGGTGTTTAAAATTATTCTCGGCGAATATTCTTGCCCCTTGTGCGATCTTCAGGATCGGAGCGCTCAAATGTCCTCCGATCAGAGCTCCTGCAATTACTGCCAGGACAATAAATATAATTGCTAGTAATATTATTTTTTTTTGTAACGAGTATAAAGATTCATATGCTTTCTCTTTTTTCTGAAGAGTTACAATGATCCAGTTGAAGCGGGATATGGTATTGATATTTACCAGCCACTTTGCTTCTCCATCATTATGGTCAAAAGCAATACCGATCTTTCTGGATGGAATAGATCTGTTCTCAAAGATATCCCGGAACATTTTATTATCTTTCAGATTCTGCTCAACAGGTGCACCGGTCCAATCTGAATTTGCTATCACCTTAAAGTTTTTATCCATGATAAATGCTGAATCAAATCTCGGGAATGACCTGTTGTGAATGATCTTTTCAAGTTGTGATGAAAGCCCGGTGATCTCTGTTAACACCTGAAAATATCCCAGAAGTTTTGAATCGGATCTCCATGCCTTGAATATCTGCAGAAAAACTTTTCCGTCCCTGAAGAAAAATTTTCCCGGAATACAGCCCGACTTCCTGATCCTC
This sequence comes from Candidatus Aminicenantes bacterium UBA647, assembly GCA_002299555.1. Classification (GTDB taxonomy): domain Bacteria; phylum Acidobacteriota; class Aminicenantia; order UBA2199; family UBA2199; genus UBA647. The sequence continues at coordinate 2,144 of DBOL01000011.1, read as the reverse complement.
TCAATATTATCAGCGGATATTTGCTCAGTGACATAACTCCCAAGTTCTGTGCCTGATAGTATAAGGGAATCAATAAAATTACCATCAATATTGTGAATATTTATATAATCAAGGTTTTTTGAATTTGAGACCTTATAAGTGGTTAACCTTATTACCTGATCTGTAGTCAGTGTCGTATCATTCAAAATTTGAGCAATTTCATTAAGTTCGGAACATGAATTGTTCAGGATCGAATGTGTGAGTTCTGTCAGCTGTACAGAGATTGAAAGTTGAAATTCCTTGGTCTGTAATTTTATTGATTGTTCATTTATTTTTGTTAAAATATAGCCGGTAATAAGCAATGGAACCAGAGTGATAAAAACCAGTATTACTATAAAACGTGTTCTGATCCCGAACCTTTTCTTCATACTTTAGTTTTTCCACTTCCTGAAATAACAAACAGAGATCCATTGATCCCTTGATCTGTAATCGGAATGAATTGCTGTGACCTTTATAATATTCCAACCGGGACCGATAAATATTTTTTTTGAAAATTCTCCGTTCTGATCTATGTTGACGGATTCACCGGAGATCAAAATATTTGCTCCGGGGATGGATTTCCCTTTTATAATAATTGAGTTTTTTGTTACCACGGTTGTTGATCCGTGTGCATCCAGAGGTGTGTCTTTGGCTGCCGGGGAAATATTCAAGGGGATTCCGGGTTTTTTTATTCTAACGATGAAGTTGGATACTGATGTGAATCCTTCGATCCCGTTTTTATTAATTCCTGCAACTCTCCAGAAATAATTTCCATTACCAAGGGAGGTGGCAATAGTATTTCCTGAAACTTTCTCATCAACAACTATTTTTGTGAAATCCTCATCTTCAGATATCTGGATGTGATCCGACTCTTCTCCTGATCCCCATTTGAATGTTATGGAAACCTCTCTGTCTCCTGGGTTCTTATTAATGAATTTTGTGTTTTTCAAAGGAGAAGTTAAACCCGGTGCTTCAGGAAGCGGTTCCGGTTCGGCCGGTGTATTCCCTTCTTTAACAAAGGTTCCGAATCCTGCTTTTACTTTAATTGTTTTATTCTGAGAATTTACATCAGAATCTCCATCGAAGACAGAAATAGATGATTGTTTCTTTTTTGAAATATCCACCAGCATTACTTTTGCCCTTGAATTGATGGAACATTGAGGAGTATCTATATTGAGACCTTTCCTGAGATTATCCAGTTTGGTCCGCAAAAATCCTGTGAGTAATTTCACTTTCTTATATTTCCATGGTTCAACTTCAGTTAACCCCTTTTCGACCATTTCATAGATAACCATTAGCGAGTCGGGCCCAATGTTCAATTTGCTCTTATCGGATAATTTTATATTTGCGCCTGATCTGCTTTTTGTGTTCAGTTTGTAGAGGTTGAACAGGGATTCAAGGATCTCGGCTCTTTTAAAATCAAATGCCTCCGGAGATTTTGTGAAAACATTATTTCTTATAAAAGTGATCTCACCAACAGGGTTGCGGTTATCAGTTAACACTATTTCAACTCTCCTGTTCCTCATTCTCCCTTTAGCGGTATCATTATTTGTGACAGGCATATTATCAGAATAGCCTCTTGCAATAATTCTGTCTTCAACTATTCCGAATCTTTTAATAAGGAAATTTTTTATTATTTCTGCTCTTCTGAACGAGATTTTTTTATTGATCTTTGCAGTTCCCTGATCATCGGAGTGCCCTCTGATATCAATGACCAGATTATCGTTCTTTTTCAACAGATCGCCCAATCCGGAGAGGAAATTATAGAATTCGGCAGATGGTTTACTGCCGCCTGAACTGTAGGTGCCTGCCGATGATATGACCTTTCCCCCTTTTGTCATATGATCAAGGTTTGTCGGGAGATCATTCCCGGCTTTGACCGGGACAAGTGTTATTACAAATATGAGTGCAATTATAAGAATAGATTTTTTAAACATGATAACTCCTCCTGAAATAAAGTATTTCCATCTCCCGGTACCTGAATCCGGAATTTAAAATAATTCAAACTATTTTAAAATTGTAGCATATAAAAAAAATGGAGACAAAATCAATTAAGGGTCCGGCTGATTCGCAGACGGATCCCCCTTCTTCTATCTGGAGTTGCTCCCGGTTATTCTTTTAAAAGA
>DBOL01000044.1 GCA_002299555.1 Candidatus Aminicenantes bacterium UBA647 | reverse complement strand
ATATTTTGACAATGCTGCAACTTCACAAAACCCCGTTCAGGTTACAGACAGGATAAGCAGATATTACAATGAAGAGAATTCAAATATTCACAGAGGTGTCCATACTCTGAGTAACATCGCCACAGGAGAATATGAAAAATCAAGGAACAGGATCCGGCAGTATATTAATGCAGCTGACAGCCGGGAGATCATATTCACCAGGGGAACTACTGAAGGGATCAATCTTGTAGCACATAGTTACCTGTATGACAAACTCAAAGAGAATGATGAGATCATAATAACCGCAATGGAACACCATTCAAACATTGTTCCATGGCAGATCCTTTGTGAGAGAAAGAAAGCTGTTTTACGCATCATTCCAATGAACGAAAAGGGAGAACTCCTGTCAGATGAAATGGAACGGATGATAAATGAGAGAACAAAATTTATCTCGATCACACACATGTCAAATGCATTGGGAACTATTAACCCTGTAAAAGAACTTGTTAAAACAGCACATAAATACGGGATAAAGGTTCTTGTTGACGGTGCACAATCGATCCCCCATAAAAAGATCGATGTCAGAGATATTGATTGTGATTTTTTCGCTTTCTCCGGACATAAAGTATACGGACCCACAGGTATTGGAGTGCTCTATGGGAAAGAAGAAGTTCTTGAGGAGATGGTCCCATATCAGAGTGGCGGCGATATGATAAGAACTGTTACTTTCGAAAAGACACTTTACAATGATCTTCCTTATAAGTTCGAAGCAGGCACTCCTAATATTTCAGGCGTTATCGGTCTCGGTGAGGCTATCAGATATATTGACTCTCTTGGAATCAGGAACATTGAAAAATATGAAGAGGAATTATATTCCTATGCTGTATCTGAAATGAAAAAGTTCAGTGAAATAAGATTCATCGGAGAAGCAGGAGAAAGATCCGGTGTGATCTCATTCGAAATTGAGGGGATCCACCCTCACGATATCGGGACCATACTTGATCAGGAAGGGGTCGCTATCAGAACAGGACACCATTGTGCACAACCTGTAATGGAGTTTTTCAATGTTCCTGCAACAGCAAGAGCATCATTTGCATGTTATAATACAAAAGAAGAAGTTGATATTTTTACTAATGCGATAAAAAAACTATATGAGGTATTTAAATAATGTCTGAATTGAAAGATCTTTATCAGGAAATAATACTCGACCATAACAAAAACCCACGCAACTATGGCACTATGCCTGATTGTACCCACAAAGCCGAAGGATACAACCCCATGTGCGGAGACCATTATTCTATCTACCTTAAGATCGAAAACGACAGGATAGATGATGTACGATTCGATGGAGCCGGATGTGCTATCTCGAAATCCTCTGCATCCATGATGACGGCAAACCTCAAAGGGAAAACTGTTGAAGAAGCAAAAAAAATGTTCAGCGAATTCCAGAATATGATGACAAGCGATCAACCATGCGTGGAGGTACCTGAGGAAATATGTACAGTTGAACCATTGCAGGGAGTAAGAGAATTCCCGACCAGGATAAAATGTGCAACGCTGATCTGGCACACGATGAACAATGCTCTGAACGGGAACGGGGAATCATCAGCCGAATAGATCAATGAGCGATACAGATACTCTCAACAAAGATATCATTGAGGCACTCCAGCACATCTACGATCCCGAGATACCGCTCAACATTTATGACCTGGGACTTATATACAAGATCGATATCGACAAAGAAAAAAATGTGAGAATAGAGATGACCCTGACATCCCCGAATTGCCCTGTTGCTGATTCAATGCCGGCAGAGGTCGGGGAGAAGGTAAAGTCGGTGAAAGGTGTAAGGTCTGCACTGGTTGAACTTGTCTGGGATCCTCCATTCACAAAAGATATGATGTCAGAAGAAGCCCGATTACTCCTCGGGATTTTCTAATCCCGGGATCTCCCTTTCATTTATACCTTCCTCAATACTCTCTATCTGAAAAACAGGGGCATGATGAATAACTCATGAATATATCTACTTTTTCTTTTTGTCAATAAACTTACCATAAAGCTTATCCCAATAGAAATTATCCCCTTTCAGCCATTTATCATACCATGCAATTATTGTTTTCATCCACCGTACCCTCTTGGAATAATTCAGGATCCAGTGAGCCTGGCCGTCTATCGTGATCAAAGCAACTTCTTTTCCCAGAAGTTTTAATGCAGCATACATTTGATAACTCTCTCCCGGAGGCACATTGTTATCTTTATCACCATGAAGCAGAAGAAGAGGAGTGTTAATTTTATCAGCCATGAAAAGTGGACTCCGCTCAACATAGATATCTTTTCTGTTCCATGGGAAACTTCCGGCAGTTGCAACTCCACTGTAAGTATAGCCCCAATCCCCTATTCCCCAATAACTTGACAAAGCACTGATCCCGGCATGAGAAATAAATGCTGAAAATACATCTGTCTGGGTGGCAAGATATTGCGTTAGGAATCCTCCGTAGGAAGCACCCATTGCTCCAACTCTTTTCGGATCAACATACGGATTTGCCTTAAGGAAGGCTTTCGTAGCTTCTATCACATCTCCGGATGTGGTCTTCCCCCAGTCATTAACATGGATCGAGGAGAACTTCTGACCATAACCGACCGTTCCACTAGGCTGTAATACATATACCACATACCCGTTAGCAGCATACCAGTTAAAAGGATAGCGACCTCCGAAACTCCTCTCAACTGGTGATGTCCCTCCGTAATAATAAACTATGCAAGGATATTTTTTATCCTTATTGAAATCCACCGGAAGGTAGATCCTTCCGGAGATAACTTTGCCTTTGCCATCATTATGATCCCAGTTTTCAACTTTACCAAATTTCACATATTTGAAATCTTCCCTATTGTAGTCCTTAAGCAAAGATGTTCTTCCGGAACGAAGATCTGATTTATAGAGTTTATGAGGAGAAGCAGATCCTGATCCCCAGAACATGGCAGTCCTTCCGTTTTGCGAGAACCAGACCCTCCCTGTGACATCTACAGGTGTATTTATCTTTGTGAATCGTCTGCGGGATATATTGTATTTGTACAGATTTTCATATGATCCCTCCGTTACCGATAAATATATAACATTATGGTTTCCCCAGAATGCACGGTTTACTGAAGGGTCAAATTTTTTTGTTAAAGCATCTGTTTTACCTGTATCGGGATCAAATATATAAACCTGAGTATCATAGTCATTCGGGATCACTCCCTTTTCCAATTCCATCCCTGCACCGGAAAAAGCAGAAGGGCCTCCGGTCATAAGAAGTTTTTTTGAATCCGGTGACCACATTGCCGGAGAAGCCATGTTGCTCTCAAAAAACTTGTTAAGCGAAAGGGTTTCGACATCAAAAAGGTAGAGGATATTTTTGTAATAAGGACGGTTCCTGTTATCTGAAACACTCTTCTGCAGAATTATTTTTTTGCTGTCAGGGCTTATTATTGGACTCCCGAGGTCATCGTCTTTAGTGGCTATCTTATGAGTTACACCCCCTTTTGGGAAATAGAGAAATACAGATCCTCTATAAACTGAAGAGAGTGCCCTCTCAGGAATTTCACTAACATATTTGAATCCGTTACCGGTATCCTTTTTGAAATATTTCGTATATATCAAATAGGTATTATCCGGAGACCACCTGTATCCTGAAAAGTTTTTAATATTTTTTACAATTAATTCTCTGGATCCTGTTCTTATGTTCATTTTGAAAATGGAGGTCGAATCCTTTTTCGAATTTGTATAAGTAATAGATGACGAATTTTTCAACCATTTTACTCCGGAAAGCATTCCGGCCCCTTCTGTAGTATAAATTATCTCACCTGAAGAAACTTTTAATATTTCATTCCATGTGGATGACTTCCCGTCCGGTTCTGTTTTTTTTAATGTAACAAAAGCAAGTTTCCCATCCGGAGATAAACTGACACCGGAAACTCTTGCCATGTTAAGAATATTTCTGAAGTTAACTCTCCGATACATATCAGTTGAAAATAGAATATCTCCATTCTTTACCTGACTGCCATTCATGATAGCCGCATCCAGAGTAAAACTCTTTCCTCCGGGGACAAGAACTTTCAGAAGTAATATATGTTTGGAGTTGAGCATATCAAGATCTACTTTCACAACTCCTTTTTTTTTGTCAAAATTCTTTTTCACTTTTCTGCCATCAAAATAAACATCTATGAAAGATTCAGCTATCCCGTTGAGAACCAGAACAGCCTTAAGTCTTTTGTATGTGTCAGGGTAAGTTGCAAAATAATATATTGAATCTATTGCAGGGCTGAATGTAAAAGTGTCAGATCTCTCCCACGTAAGAAATGATCCGGAAAGCCATTGTACCCGTTTCCCCGGAATTGGAAGAACAGAAGTAACATCCAGATAGTCGTGATTTGCTCTGGATTTATTGTCCGGATAAACCCTGTTCTCCAGGAGAGTGACCGGCGCAGGCCCCAGGTGTAACCATGCTTTAATTTTCTCTTCGACCGGCTTCTTCTCCTGCTCTGAGAAAACAGGAAAGGTTAGGAGCAGAGTTATAATTATGAATACTATTTTTAATTTCATTTCGCCTCCATCCGGCCGGAAATTGAAATTTTTCAACCAGATATAATATTGTATACGAAAATGAGAATCAAAAGTATAAAAAAAAAGCCCGGCATTAAAAATACCGGGCTCTATATTTAATTTATAAAATTAAAATCTAAGAACGATCCCTAATGCAATTTTGATCCCGGAGAAATCGAGTTCTGATTCAAATTCTTCAATCTCCATTTTATTAACATCATATCTGATGTCGAACTTAAGATTCATATTTTCCTTCAGCTTATAATAGAAACCACCAATACCTGAAAATCCGATCGAAGTTCTAAAAGAAGTTGAAAGATCCAGTTCTTCACTTGTCTCCTTCACTGCGATCGAATTCAGTGCCACTCCTATATAAGGGAGGAAATTACCTGTCCAATTTACCAGATATTTTGCTCCAATATAGAATGAGAACATTGAAAGATCAACTTTTGAAATTGATTCAGAAGAACCTGCCTTAGGGATATACCACACGTTGGTAAACAATTCCACTCTGTTAAATACGTTAAGAGAGATGTCAAAAACACCGGAAATAACCCCGGATCCGTATACATTTGTGAAAACCTCATCTGAGACCATGTACATTCCAACGCCCAGTCCGGCAGCAATTTTCTTTTCAAAGAGTCTCCCGGCCATATCCTCTTTCTCTTTCGCAGTTCTTTTAATAACATATTTCCCGGCAATCGCATCAAAATATTTCACCTTGATCTTTTTCCCATCATCAAGGCAATCAAATCCTGAAATAATAAGTTCATCTCCAGCATTCAATCCTGAAAGGATCATTATCTCACTTCCTTTATCAGCGCCTGTGGAAAGTTCAACTCTTTTTGCACGGTTTTTATCTACAACAAATCCATAGTGTCCATCAGCATCGCGAAGAATCTCACTTTTATTGCTTACTATGACATCGCTGTATTCCCTCATTATATTGATCTTTACTTTCATTCCTGCTGATAATGCTTTTGAATAATTATCAACAACTACTATCATCTTTTCGTTTGAGATCTTGATCTTTCCCGGGAATGAACCGGCAATACCTTCAAATGCCGTTTCCACTTTCATATCTTCATTATATTTTGAAACATCATCAACATTAACAGGAATATATACACGGGTAATATCTTCGACCTTTACAAGTACACTATCCTCTTTAACCATATCTCCGCTCTTCACAATAAAAGTTACAACGCCATCAACAGGTGAATAGATGTTTGCATTGGAAATCATATTCCCGAGCTTCGGAATCAGGAGAGATATTTTTCTGATCTTTTCCTTTAGTTCATTCTCAAGGTTTTCAGATCTGTCAGTCCAGGCTTCGATATTGGTAAGAAGTTTTTTCCACTCCTCAAGTGAAGATCTTGCATTATCAAGTTTTTTATTCATATCTTCGATATCAAGAGTAATCAGGAGCTGTCCTCTGGAGACCTTGCTCCCCTCTGCTGCATTAACATCAGCAATAATACTTTCTATTTCTGAAGTAATGATCTCTACTGCACCTGAAGAGATAACAGATTCAAAAGTTTCATAACCAAAGAAACTTCCCTGCTTCATAATTCTGGTTTTTACTTTCAGGGTATTAGGGCAATTATCAAAAGCACTCCATTCCTTTTTCCCCATATATTTAACTTCATTGGCAACAACCGGTGTCTCTTCTCTTTTTACTATCTTTCTTACCGGTTCTTCTGTCTTTTCAATTACTTTTTTCTCTTTTTTAGCCACTTTCTTCTTCACTGCAGGTGGAGTAAATTTTAATTTTTTCCCATCGTACAGACAATCATCATCTGTAGTAATAAGATCATCGTTCTCACTCAATCCTGAATCGATAACGACTAACCCGTCTTCTTCAGGGCCCATCTGGACATATATTTTTTTTGCCCTTTTTTTCTGAATCAGGAAAACATAATCTCCTGATCCGTCTTTTTTTACCTGAGACTTGTTGAGAACAACAACCGAGTCATAAGCTTTAAAAAGCACTTTAAATTTTGCAATACTTTTTGACGACAATTTCAGATCATTATTATCGAAAGAAAATATGACCTTGCCATCTGCTTTCTCTACCTTACCGGTCTGTATTTCATCTACATCATCAAATTTCACAGAAAGTGACTCAAGCCCTGACAAAAGAGCAGCATCATCACCTGATACGATCATCTTCATTACCGAATTGTCAAGAACCTTAGCTACCTCATCATTCTCCATTAATTCAACACCTGAAGCAATAACAGATATGATCTGTCCTGTTTTTTCAGAGATCAGAACATTATTCCCCTTCAGGGTATTAAGCTTCTCCAGTTCTGCTTCAAACTCTTTAACTTTATTCTCCGCCTGAAGTTCCGCTCTTGCACTTCTAACCTTCCATTGAGTTCTTTTCCTGAGGTTAGTTCTCCAATCACTCAGAGATGTTTCAGTTTCAGCGATCTGTCCATCTAATTTTGACACATCAAAATTAAGCAGAACATCTCCTTTCTCTACTTTTTCCCCGGGGGCGAAAAACACTTTAGCAACCTCGCCTGAGATAGTGGTAACAATTGGTGATACTCCACCGTCAGTTACCCCTTTTTCAAAATATTTGTAATCATTAAAACTCTTCAGCCCAATCTTTTCAAATTCAACGAATACTTTTCTTGGACATTTTTTCTTTTTTTCCGGACTTTTTACCGCAGGAGTTATTTTGATAACACCATTTCCCTTAGCGAAAACAACAAAAAGTGTACCGGTTCCTGCATCAGTGCTCTTAAAATTGTATTCTTTATATTTAAATACTGACAGGTTCTCTTCAATCTTTTTTCTGGATTCTTCCGAGCAATACACCCTGACCTCAGTCCAGTCCTCATGTTCAAAAGTTCCGAAAGATTCATAATTAAGGATCTCCTTGTTCTTTACAAGAAAATCAACAAATCCTTCCTGCCCCTGATCTGCACTATTCTGACCTGATAAAAAGGTGCCAGATACTGCCGCAAATATAAATATAGTTGTAAATAACATCGTACAGATTTTCTTCATGTTTGCTCCTAAAAGAATTTAAATTTAAACTCGAATTATACTTAACAGAACCATATATGTCAACTTAATTAACACCCGGGCGTAAACCGAAGCAACAGAGATTGATCAATAAAATATCACAAATTTTGATATCAAAACCCATTTCTGAACATTCCGGCATTTCTTTCGTATTTAAATATGAAACAAAAAATTTGTTTCAGGCTTAATCCTGAGCACATTTGACTAAATGTACAGAACGGGATATAACATTAAGACCGATTTTTTATTTGAGGAGTAAAAATGAAAAAAACTAATATTTTACTGACACTTGTTGTAATGATCTCAATGCTGGCTCTTGTTACAGGTTGTGATGAGACAACTTCAGTTGGAGAATCTGCTGCAGATCTGGTCGAACTTTACAATTATGTACCTGATACAGCAACTGGATTATTCACAATCAACTTTAATAAGCTTACATCCATATCAGCTTTCGATAAAATGAAAGATGACATGAAGTTTGACGATATAAGTAAAAAGCAGAAACTGTTTAAAAACTACCAGGATTTTATTGAGAAAACAGGGATCGATCCGAAGAAAGATATAAATTCAGTTGTTGTCGCTGTCTTCAGTGAACTTGATGAGAAAAACCCTGAATTATCATTGATCGCAAATCTCAATTATGACAAACAAAAACTGCTCGGACTTTTGAAGGAGTCCGGAAAAGATTTCCAGACCTCTGATTTTAACGGAATGACAATGTATTCCGGCAAAAATGACGAAGGAAAGGAATCCGGATTTATTTTCCTGTCTGACAAAATAATAACTGCCGGATCCATCGAGGGTGTAAAAAAAGTAGCTGAACTTGCAGGAAAGGGCGGGAAAAACATTCTGGCCGATCCGAAGATGAAATCATATATGGACAAAGTTGGAGGTTCATCAATTTTCTCTTTCGTTTTCAGATTCCCTGAAAAGCTGAAAGGGATGAAAGGAAACAGCATGGTCCAGGCTGACTTTTCCAAGGCAGAAGCTCTCTATGGTAATGTAGATTTTAGCAGCAACACCTGGATGGGCAAGTTTGTTCTGGTATCGTATAACGAAGAAGGAAACACCAATCTGGTAACAACTCTGAACGGGCTTAAAGGACTGGGAGCAATGGGGGGACCGGAAATAGCTGAACTCATAAATAATATAGACATCAGCGCCACTTCAGATTCAATAATTTTATCATTTAAAATTACAAGTGAATTGCTGGAAAAACTAAAGGCAAAAGCTGAGGGAACAACTAAAAACATTAGTAATTAACTACTTGACGCAGGAAAAAACAGATTGAAAAATATTTTTTTCTGTGATATATAAATTCCAATAGAGATAAGGAGAAAAAATGCAGATTACAAAAAGAAAAAACGGAGATGTTACGATATTTGATATTAAGGGCAAAATACTTATGGGTGAGGGATTAATTGAACTAAGAAACGCAATTGATACAGAAGAAGGAAAATCCCTGTTACTGAATTTTGAAAAGGTACCCTACCTTGATTCAACCGGACTTGGTGAAGTTGTAAGAGCTTATACTTCAATAAAGAACAAAGGCGGCATTGTAAAAATAGTCAACCTTACAAATAAAGTAAAAGACCTGCTTTCAGTTACAAAACTGATCACTGTTTTTGAAACATTTGAGGATGAGGAAAAAGCTGTCGCAAGCTTTTAATAATCTGATATAGAAAGGACATTTCCCTTTTGTGACAGACAAGAACATAAAAGTCTTTTTTATACTTTTCACAATTTTTGTAGTTTTTTTTTCTCTATCAACAGATATCCCGACCAGACAGAGAGGCGGATTTTTTTCTGACGAATCCAGCTATTATTCCATTACACAGAGTCTCGCTAATGATCTGGATCTCCAGTATACTCGTGAAGACTTAGTCAGGATAAAGGGAAAGTTCAGGACAGGGCCGGCGGCCGTATATCTTAAAAAATCGAAAGATGGCAAACTCACTTTCGCTAAGTTTTTTGCCTACCCGCTTTTTGCTGCCCCCTTTTATAAACTCTTCGGGGTTCATGGCTTTCTGCTCTTCAACGGGCTCATGATCCTCCTGACACTATTTATGGGATACAAGTTCCTTACAAAATTCCATACTATCAAACAAAGTTTCCTGTTCACAATCGTTTACGTTTTTGCAACTGTGATCCCGGTTTATATATGGTGGATGACAGCAGATCTTTTCAATTTTTTCATAATGTTCACCGGATTATTCTTTTTCTTCTACCCTTTCAGAAATGGGAAGTGGTCGTATCTTTCTCCCCTGTTTTTCTCTATCGGGGTATTCTCCAAGCCGACAATTATCCTTCCCGTTGCAATAATATTTTTAACATTGCTTCTGAAAAAAGAGTGGAAGAAATTTTTCCTTTTTGCAATTATAGCTGCGGTCATATGCTCCGGATTTCTGGCATTTTACTATTTCGAGACCGGGGAGATCAATCCTATGGGGGGCGAAAGGAGAAGCTTCCACTCAAAATTCCCCTATGAAAAACCTGAGTATACATTCGAGGACGGTTTTAAGATGTCTATCGATAACTATAAAAAAAGGTTCTTCCTTACCGGGGAAGTGGCAATATTAAATCTTTTTTACTATTTCTTCGGAAGATTCACAGGTATGTTCATATATTTTTTTCCGGCTGTATTCATATTGATCTTTTTTTTCTTTCACAGAAAAGAGAAAGAGGACTGGTTTATCCTGGGGGCTATTATTTCCGGGATTCTTGTCTTCATACTCTTCCTGGACCCGGTTAATTATTTCGGGGGTAGCGGTTCGATCGGAAACAGATATTTTATGACCCTGTTCCCATTGTTCTTCTTCCTTGGGTTCAAACATCGTAAGATAAAATTCCTGATCATCCCTGCCATAATTGCCCTTATATTTCTATCCGGTGTCTATATGGACATGAGCTACCATTCTTCCTTTTCCAGATATGCAGGACTCTCATTCCCTATCAATCTTTTCCCTCCTGAGAAAACCCAGTTTGACAAGCTTCCAACAAATGAAAATCCGAGAGCATTCGGCAGATTGCTTTATGACGGCAATACAAAATCCTGGGCTTATTTTCTGAATGACAACTATCATCCGGTAAATGATAATTCATTCTGGACAAACAGCTCAAAAGAACTTGAAATGTTTCTGGCTACAGAAAAAGAGGTTAAAGAATTCGTGTTCATGTTAAAGAACATACCCAAGAAGAATAAGATCCGGATAAGGATCGAGGACAGGGAAAAAGAGATCTTTCTCAGCCCTGAGCAATCTGCTTCAAAGAAATTCCGTAAGATCAGAGGTCTGAGGATGAGCAACAGGTATGTCTATCTTATAAAGATAAAAAGCAGTGAATCCTTCTGTCCCTATTTTGCTGATCCGGAGAAAGAGGACAAGAGGGTACTTGGGATCAAAGTTCACATAGGGATAAAATATTAAATGTGCGGTATATGCGGGTTTCTTCAATCCAATGGTTCAGCTGATAAGAACGTATTGAAGGTAATGAATGATCAGATCATTCACAGAGGGCCCGATGACGAGGGTTACTATTTTAATGGCAGAGTCGGCCTGGCGGCACGCAGATTAAGTATTATTGACCTTGAGACCGGACATCAGCCGCTCCCGTCACACTCGAAGAACTGCTGGATAACATACAATGGCGAGGTCTATAATTTTCAGGAACTCAGAGAGGATCTGATCTCCCGGGGATACAAATTCAGATCAAGATCAGATACAGAAGTAATCGTAAACATGTATGAGGAGTTCGGAACTGAGTTTGTAAAAAAATTGAGAGGAATGTTCGCAATAGGAATCTATGACATCAAAAACGATAAATTGGTCCTTGCCAGAGATCATATCGGGATAAAGCCTCTCCATTACACTATAGATGAAAATTCCGGATCACTTGTCTTCGGATCTGAGATCAAATCAATATTAAAATATCCCGGGATAAAAAAAGAGATAAATCATACAGGACTTGACCTGTTCCTCAGTCTTGAATATATCCCTGCACCCATATCCATTTTTTCAGGGATAAAAAAACTACAGGCAGGTCACATCCTCACGTTTCAGAACAATAAATTGTCAATTGAAAAATATTGGGAAGTTGAGAAGAGATTCTTTTCAGATGATCCTGAGGAACTGAAGGAGATATTTCTCTCTCTCCTTGAAGAATCGGTCAGGATGAGAATGATCTCAGATGTTCCCCTCGGAGCTTTTCTCTCCGGCGGAATTGACTCAAGTGCAATAGTTGCGATGATGGCCGGGATTTCAGACAGAAATATAAAAACATTTTCTATAGGGTTTGAAGAAAAATCTTATAGTGAATTGCAATATTCGAAGGTTATATCTGAAAAGTTCGGAACCGATCACTATACAAAAAGCCTTTCTCCTGATATCAATGACCTTGTCGGATTTCTTACCGATTTCCTGGATGAACCGCTCGGTGATTTTTCAAATTTCCCGACCTATCTTGTCTCAAAGACCGCAAGAGAGAAAGTAACAGTTGCATTGTCGGGGGATGGTGGTGATGAGATCTTCGGCGGATATGAACACTATATAGCACAAAAAGTAGCAAAAGGTATCGACCTGTCCGTACTAAGACCGTTTCATAAGCTTTTCTCAAAGACAACAAATCTCTTCCCCCCATCTGAATTGAAAAAAGGTTTTGTTAACAGGATAAAAAGGTTTAGTGAGGGACTGGAGAATCATCCGGATAACAGGCATTTCAGATGGATGTTATTCCTTTCTGCAGCTCAGAAAAAGAAACTTTATTCTAAAGAATTCCTGAACAAAAATTTCACAGGGAAGCTGAAGGACCGGGAACCTTTTGATAAATACTTTGATTACAGTCGTACATTTGACGGGATCAATCAGGATCTTTATCTTGATCTTAAAACATACCTTGTAGATAACATCCTGGTGAAAGTAGACAGGATGAGTATGGCAACTTCTCTGGAAGCGAGAGTACCCTTACTTGACTATAAGATGGTTGAATTTGCTTTCTCATTACCTGAGAACCTTAAACTCAGGGGAAAAACAACAAAGTATTTCATGAAGAATTCATTACGGGGATTATTACCGGATGAGATAATAGACAGAAGGAAGGAGGGCTTTTCCATACCGATCAAAAACTGGCTGAAAACCGATCTCAAAGATCTTATGATGGAATACCTCTCAGAGAGAAGAGTTAATGACAGCGGCCTCTTCAATTACAGCGTCATACAAAAAATGATAGATGAACATTTAAATAACAGGCAGAATCATGCACACAGGCTTTGGAGCCTTATCCTGTTCAATATCTGGAGAGAAAAATTTCTGATCTGAACAATAATTTTAGTTGTAAAAAATGTGGTGCAGATCTTGAATACAACCCGGAATTATTATCCCTGGAATGCCCATTTTGCGGAGTAATTAATAAGATCGAGAAGGGAAAGAAAAAAATAAAAGAGAAAGATTATGAAGAGTTCCTGGAAGAACTTGAAGATAAAGAACCGGTGATCGAGAAAAAAACTTCCGGATGCAGTTCATGCGGATCTGTCTTCAGTGTCGAACCGGATACAATCTCGACAGAATGTCCTTATTGTGCAACTCCGGTAGTCCTTCATGACAAGATCTCGAAATTTATCAAGCCCGCAGGTATCCATCCATTCAGGATCACTTCAGAAAATGCCAGAGAAAAGTTCAGCAAATGGATAAAAAAAAGATGGTTTCTCCCTAACGAGATGAAGGGCTTAGAGTTCCCGGAAAAGAAACTTACCGGGATCTATCTGCCCTACTGGACATACGATGCCAATTCGATCTCCTATTATTCAGGAGAGAGGGGTATTGAGAAGAGTACAACGAAATCATATACGGTTTTTGAGAACGGCGAAAATGTCACCAAAACAAAAGAGGTGAAGTATACAGACTGGGAAGATACATCAGGTGTGATATTCAATCCCTTCAACGATGTTCTGATCGCAGCAGGGAAGACCATCCCTGAAAGATTCAATAACCTTATCAAGCCATGGAAACTTAAAGACCTTTCCCCCTTTAAGGAAGAATATCTCAGCGGTTTCCGGGCTGAAAAATACAGTATCGGAGTGAAGGAAGGATTTAAGATCGCAAAGGAAACAATGGATGCAGAGATCCGGGAACTTGTAAAGACGGATATTGGTGGAGATGAACAGAAGATCCATAATGTCAAAACAAGGTTTGACAAAATTTCATTCAAACATATTCTCCTACCTTTATGGATGAGCTCATTCAGATATAAGAATAAAGTTTACAGATTTGTGGTTAACGGAGTGACCGGAGAATTGCAGGGGAACAGGCCATGGTCATGGAAAAAGATCATGCTGTTAATTCTCATTATTGCAGCTGTAATTGCCGGCATCACAATCATTTCCGGTTAAACAACCTGAGGGGACGGTGCTTGACATCATATTAGTGGTTTGTCTCCTGAGATACCAAAAATATTTATATCAGCAAGCGGTGGATCTTCCAATATATCAAAAAAATCACCAACGATAACCACTAATTCCAAACCTGCCGGAAGCCAAAACAAAAAATTAATATTCTTTCCTCCGTCCCGGGAATGTTATTTTTTTGTGAAGATTATATTATCGACACCTTGTTGCAGAGGGGCTGAAATACCGGTAATATTCCCATCACTATTCTTTATGAATTTAATTTCAAGACCTTTCATATCACTCATTTCAAGTTGAAAGTCATTGCCCCCTGCATGTTTCAGAGAAGATTCGAACTTATGAAATTTAACAAACAATTTTCCCTCCTTTTGAGAGATCACAATTCCACCATAGGCAGGGTTATTATAAGTCCCTACAAGTACATTGTAAGGATCACCGGGTCCCTCTTCCACTTTTTTATTTTCCATCGCTTTTTTTGCTTCCAGGGCCTTTCTCTTCTTTCTCTCTTCTAATACGGTTTTGAATCTTCCATTCCAATCGATCTTTTTAAGTCCCCTGAGCTTATCATAAATGTGAAAAGCTGTTGCATAAGTAAGAAGATTACTCCCCTTGTTTGTCAATATCACAACTCCTGCCTCTATTTCCGGGACAAATGTAACGAGGGCGGAGAATCCATCTATGTTTCCACCATGGTGGATAAGATTAGTCCCTCTGTAGTGGTTAATGAACCATCCAAGACCATAAGTGGGATAGGAGATTTCATCAAATTTTTCAAATATCTCAACAATTGTTTCACCTGCAACAATGTGGGGTGTATGGATCTTCTTAAGATTTTTTTCGCTTATCACCCTTTTACCTTTCCACATCCCCTTGTCCAGCTGGAGTTTAACCCATTTAAGCATATCGTAAATATTGGAGTTAATAGAACCGGCAGGTCCAATAGCCTTCATCTCCCTGTAGAACGGGATACGGGTGATGTCCCCATCCTTCTCCACGTAAGGGAGAGCATAATTATCGGTCTTTTCTGATTCTTCAACAGAGATATTTGAACCCTCCATTTCTATAGGAGTGAAAATATATTCTTTGATAAGTTCCTCCCATGTTGAACCTTTCACCTGACCGGAAAGATAACCGGCGGTCATATACATAAGATCCTGATACTGAAATGAAGTTCTGAGGCCTTTATTATTCTTTAAATATTTTATCCCTTTAACTAATTCTTCACGGGATCTGTCTGAACCATACCATACAAGGTCATGCCTCGGAAGTCCTGAATTGTGGATCAAAAGATCAACTAACCTGAAATTTTCTGTAACCCATGGGTCATAAAGTTCAAAATCTTTCAGATGCATTTTTACAGGATCATACCAGTCCAGCAATTTTTCATCTACAAGTTTGCCAACCACAAAAGAAGTAAATGCTTTAGACGATGAACCTATCGGGAATAATGTATATCTGTTCACAGGAAGCTTTTGTTCCAGATCCCTGTAGCCATAACCTTTCCCTAAAATGATGTAACCATTGTACATAATTCCAACTGCAATCCCGGGAACATCCCACTCCATCAATGATGCTTTAATATATTTTTCAAATTTATCGATGATGAACTTTTCTTTTGGTAGTATATTAACGGCAGTAACGATCGTTAAGATCAAAAATAAAATTAAGAAAGATCTTGTTCTCATTATTTACTCCTCCGGGAAATATTAACATCTTCTAATAACAATTGAAATATCAGGGACGTAGTACGTCCTTCAAAATTTGACATTATTTTTCTAAATCATTATTATATTTTTCAGATCATTGTTGGTCTATAGGAGGAAAATATGAAAAAAATTATAATTCTTATAACATTAATGTTTTTGGTGATCATTCCTGTCAGGGGAGAACTTGCAATAAATATAGGAGGGTTCTATTCCGGGCCGTTCAGTATTGACAGTTTCACATTTAACACATTCTACACAGATATGGATGATGTTGTTTCCTTTGATGAAACAAACAGATCTTTCTATGACAACAGAGCTGGAGGAGGATTCAATGCAGGGATCGCTTTTTTCTTTAATTACAAGATGGGTCTGGGCGTTAATGCATCATTTATGAAAACCACATTTGATATTAACAATAGTTTTGACTGGAATTGGGAATGGTGGGACGGAGACAGGGGAAACATTGATCCGAAATACTGGATTAATACCGGTACAATAAGTACCACCCCGGTCAGTATTAATCTGATATACAGAGCAGTTTCAACTGATCGTATAAAGGTCAATATTTTTGCAGGCCCGACAATATTTCTTACTTCAGTTGAACTTGATGGAAACGGCGGATATGCAGACGGCCCTCTCCTTTATGACAGCAATTACTACATTGACTGGTATGATGTCCCTCTTGAAGTATCTGCTTCCGAATCGGTGATCGGCGGGAACGGCGGGATAGAGATCGAATATATGTTTTCAGAAAGTATGAATCTTTATATTTCCGCAACCTACTATTTTGCTGGTGAACTGAATCTCGAATGGGCTGTAAAACCAGGACAATATACCGGTGAATTCGGCTCACTTGTCGGAACAATTTCAAATCCTGATCTCCTCCCGGGATATACTATTCCGGTTCAATTGAGTACTTATACGGTCGGGTTCGGAATTAAAGTTTATTTTTAAAGTTTGAGATCATCAGGTTCAGTAATTGTTTATAAACTCAGTTATCTGAGAGAGATCAATATTTCCGATGCAGCTTTTGTGACTGCACTTTCTTTTATAGCAGAAGCTGCAATCAATTTCGTTAACAACTGAAAGGCTATCCTTGCTCAATGAACCATTCCGTAAAGGAGAGGTGGGTCCAAAGACACCAACCGATCTGGTTCCTGTAGCATCTGCAATATGGAGAGGAAGTGAATCGGCAGAGATCAGAAATCCTGCATTGGCAATACAAAGGATCAGATCAGTAAAATTTAGAAATGGCGCCTTGATTATTCCCGAGCCTTTTGAGAGCTGGTCTGCCTTCTCCTCTTCGCTCTTATTCCCCCACAAGACCACCTTCTTGTATTTCGGATCTATATCAGAAAGAATTTTCATGTTCTGCACAACAGACAAAAGTTTCGTGTCCCAACCGCCGCCAACGTTCAGGATAACATATTTGCCCGGCTCCAGAACTGCATTTTTCAAAAATTGCTCGGTTGTCCTTGAGAAGGATAATGCTTTTAACGGATAAATAATATCATCCGAAAAAAGACCGACGAAGCTTAACAGATGAATGTTTTTTTTTATAACATGGTTTTTGTTATCAAAAGGCTCTGATTTCTCTTTATAAAAAAATCCGGCTACAGTCTCCTTCAGGTTTATTTTATTAAATCCCAGAGTATTCTTTCCTAAAAGCCGTGCAAAGACAGCAGATTTGAGCAATCCCTGAAAATCTATTATTAGATCAAACTTACCTCTGTGATCGGAAAGTAGTTTCAATAAATTCTTTAATCTGTTAAGGATACTTCCGTTTTTAAAATCTACACTGACTATGTTGTTAATACCGGAAAAATTTCGGAGAAGTTCCGCCCCTTCAGGCTCGGCAAACCATGTTATCGAAGATCCGGGGAATTCTGATCTGAGGACACTCAGTGCAGGAAGTGTATGAATAATGTCACCGAGGGCAGAGAGTTTAACTATGGCAATATTATTATATCTCATTCAAAAAGTATAAACCGCAAAAATCCAACCCCTTTTTTTCTCAGTGAGTGAATAATTTTTAAAGTTTATTGTTTCTCAAACTTCTGAAGACTTTTCCTCATAGATTTTGTCATAGTCAGATCAGCATCCTGGAACTCTTTGTTTTTTGGCAATACTATCTGAAACCTGGATATTTCAATGAACTCTATAGTGATTGAATTCACATTAAGGGTACGAACATGTCCGCCTCTGGTTTTATCCTTGCTCAGATAATGAAAATGGAATCCGGGAACCCCGATACCTTCAAGAAATTCGGGAGTATAAAATCCGACAAGTGTACCTTCCGTATTTGTATACTTAATTTCAGTTTGAGTTTCTAAAACCTGTTTCGTTTCAGGGTAAGGCTTGGCCTGACTGAGAAAAGTCCTTGCATCCAGATTGTCAAAGATGCCGGCAATTTTGATAGCATAAAAACTTTTTTTCCTTGGCATCATGTTTAGCAGATAATTTTTAAGCCCATCGTAATCGAATTTCCTGTTTGTGAAATTGTCTGTATTAGATTCAAATGCAGTAATTGTGAAAAAAGGAGTTTTGTCACTATCCTTAATTACTTCAGTAAGACCATCACTCTTGATCCTGTAGAAAATACCATCCAATGCTAAAACTTCACCACCCATCTTGTTAAAATACCCGATGCCGAAATCTCCATATTTTTTGAGATCACCAAAAGTCATTTCTCCATCATATAACCCTTTTAATACTGCGTTGACAATAGATGTCTGGGTAATGATTTTTTCGCCCTCGGCAGAGATCAGCATGGCCGACATAAGGAGAACAATTAGTAATAATGTGATTTTTTTCATTCTTCAATCTCCTTCTTTAAATGTAATATCGTTTATTATATCAGATGTAGACCTGATTTTACTACCCCCTACAATTTCAATACTTCCACCATAAGATTTTACTATATCCTTTTCTGGAACAGTTTCAGGAGTATAATCACTTCCTTTGCAATGAAAATCGGGTTTCAATGTCAAAAGAACTCTGTCTACCCTCAGTTCATCAAATATGGTCACATAATCAACGAAACTGAGGGCACCAATTATTCCAGCCCTTCCCATTTCATTAATTTCAGCTCTATGCTCCCCTTTAAGTTCCCTCAATGATCGATCGGAATTTATTGCGACAACCAGAACATCGGCAATTTCTTTTGATGCTTTCAGATACCGGATATGGCCAATATGAAGCAGATCAAAACCACCATTGGCCATGGCTATCGTTTTACCATTCATTCTTGCTTTTTCAATCACATCAGCAAGATCATTCAATTCCAGTAATTTCCCATCCATATCAGTCTTTAATTTCAGAGTACTTTGAATATATCTCAGTTTTTAGTTCTTCAGCTTTTAAAGGATATGCTCCCTCTTTCATAACCACCATTGATGCCCCGATGTTTGATATCCGTGCAGAGTTCACCAGGCTTACTCCCGATGCGATAGCTAAACTCAGAAGTGAGATCACTGTATCACCTGCACCTGTCACATCTACAATCTCAGCAACTCCATGTATAGGCAGTTCCACGGGATCCATATCCTTTTCGAAAACGATCATCCCGTTATGTCCTCTCTTCTGCACCACACCCCTGCAATTTAACATCGACATGAGTTCCTGCCCGGCTTTCACAAAATCTCCTGCCGATCTGAAACGGACAGATGGGAAAGCATTCCTTATCTCCGGTTCGTTCGGTGTCACATAGGTAGCCCCAATGAATTTCAACAAATTTTCCCTGGAGTCAACGATAGAACTGATTTCGGGGAAATCCTTTACAATTCCTGTAAATATATCAGGTATTACCGATTCTTTAAGATAATCAGACACCAGCAAAAGATCGGAATTATTTAGAAGTGATCTCAGTTTTCCGGTGAGGTCCTCATATTCAGCTGCTCTCCGTACATCTTTGTTAAGATAATCAATCCTCAGAACCTGCTGTTTGCGGGAATTGTCCCGCCCTGACAATACTCTGCTCTTCCTTGGGGTTGTGAATCCTTTTACAACAGAGAGGTGGCTCGTATCAACTGAGAGATCAGAGAATATATTCCTGATCCGTTCTCCCGCTTCATCATCTCCGGACAAACCGACAGGAACCGGTTCCGCACCCAAAGACTTTAAATTGTGAACAACATTCCCGGCGCCTCCGAGCATGAAACTGCTATCTTCATATTCAGTTACGAGAACAGGAGCTTCACGTGAGACCCTCCCGGTTGAAGTAAATATGTATTCATCAAGGATAAAATCTCCCCAGACAATGATCTTCTTTCCTTTAAATACATTAGGAGTAAATTCTGAAAGTACCTCCGAATCATTTCCCCTATTCGTCATTTTCAGTTTCAGATTTTTATTCGTCTGTACCTTTTACGGTCACATAGGCAGGTATACTATTTTTTCCACTATCGGTGATTGCTTTGACCGCATACATATAATCCTCACTTTTTGATATCTTTCTATGCCTGTAAACAAAAGTGTTTGAATCGACTGTATACAAATGCTCAAATTGGGAATCATTGATCTGGAATATCTGGTATTCAACAATATTATTTCCTTTAGAAGCATTAAAAGGGTTTTGAGACCATGTAAGTTCATTAAAATATTCGACCTGGAGAAGAGCACGATTTTCAAATCTTTCACCGGCAAAATTGATAGGAGGTGCCACATCCAGAAGACTCTGAATAGATTCTCCGACGTCGATCCTTGCTGCCGATCCGCCCGAACTACAGGTTGAATTAACTATCCTTCCATGATCCTTAAGTAATCCCAGAGCCTTATCAACAGACATATTCATATCCATTTGCTTTAAAAGCCCCCAGGCTCCTGCAACATGTGGTGCTGCCATTGACGTCCCATTCCAGCTTGAATATAACGTATCAGAGCCGGCGATTGCGGAATTAATACTATATCCGGGCGCAAACAGATCCACCATTCCTTTTTTCCAGTTAGAGAACCCTACCATCACATCACTCTTAGTTGTGGCTCCCGTAGTAATCGCCATCTCATAACATGCAGGGTGGGAGACACCGTTACAAAAATACTCATTACCCGATGCTATAACAGTAGCGATCCCCACATTCTTCAGGTTTCTTATAGCGGTATCATATGACCCGCCATTGCAAAAGCTATTATATTCACCACCACCGATACTTATATTGACAGAAGCGATATTGTAAGTGTTTCTCAGGCTATAAACATATTCAAGTCCCTTCAACTGGTCGGAACTCCAACTCAGGATATCATCATCGGATGGAAAATAGGAGAAGACCTGAACAGCAATTATATCTGAATCTTTTGATACACCGGCTTTACCATTCCTGTTATTTCCTGCAGCTATCCCGGCGACATGGGTCCCGTGATCATAACCACCTAAATTTTCATGTTCATAATAATGCGCAGCAGATCCGGGCCCGATCATTGATGATGCTCCGTTCGGACAATCTCTTTCAGCAGAATAACAGGCTTCAACAATGTCCTTCCCCGTGAAAAATTCATGGGTCGGCCTTATCCCTGTATCGAGAACTGCTATATACCATCCTGAACCGGTTATCCCGAATCCCCATGCTTTTGTAGCGCCGACGACCTCAGTGGACTGTGAAAGCAGAGGCTTCCCCGGAACTTCATCTTCAGGGATCAGAATATCAGATTTAGGAAGAGGGATAAGTATATCCTCAGATATTGAGAGAACTTCATTCAGAGATATGATCTTCAATAACGCTTCCGGTGAGACCGAAAGTGCCATAAAAGGAATTGTAGAATACCTTCTGATGATCCTGTAATCCGAATTATTAAGTTTGTAAAGTATTTTATCTGAAACGGCAGAAATTCCTTTTTCGAGCTCAAGGTCAGCAATAAATCCCGACTGCCTTGCCATTTGGCTGGTATCTCCTGTTCTTATACTTGTTGAAACTTTTGTGAGTGTATCTATATCAGGAACGTCAAGATTCAGTATTACTCTGAGTGTCCCGTGTTTATATGCTTTTTGAAGCATTAATTCAAAATCAGTTCCTGTTTCAACACTTCCAAGACTGATGGAAAAAGTGATCATAAGAGCCAAAATTATTATAATTTTCATTCCCTTCATAGTAACCTCCGATTTAAGAGAATAGTATAAAACAAAACTGAAAAAAAATAAACATAAGAAAATTCACAAAAGAACATTTTATTGTTTATATTGTTGAATATGTTTAACCGCTGTGATATATTCTTCCCGGAGGGACAAATGAAGAACATGTTGCAAGATAAAAAAGAAAATGATGAAATATCTGATGGAAAGAGCGATCCTGATGCAAACTGCCCCGAAAATACATCCAGCCCTGTAACAAATATGTCCGGTGTACAATTAAAGAGAAGAGTAAAAAGGGATAGAAAAACTTTTATTATATCAGCAAAACTATCCACTTTTTCAAACTAGAGCTTATAGATACTGTGGTCACTATCATCACCTCCGCTCTCTTCATCCTTTGAAACTTTGTCGGGAATCCTGAACTCCTTCTCCTGATACGGAATATACTTTATATCAAAAAAATATTTCTCTATCCTTATCTTTGAAAAACCCACACCGGAATATTTAAAATAACAGCTGAACGGTTCCAGTTCGATGAATTGTGAGGGGAGTACAACTTTGTTTATTTTGTATTGTTCTCTATGTGTATAAGTATCTCCGAGAGAATTTGGAGAGATCTGTCTGTCTCCCGATTTCTGTATCAACTCCTGATCACCGAAAGCCCTGCTTATAAATTCGGCCGTTGTGGGATCATTCAACAGGAAAACAAAGTTTGTATTGAAATTGTTGAAAAACGTCTCCTTTTTTTCTTTCCCGTATATATCGGTGATCGATCCGAGGTCCTGGTTAACAACATACAAAGCTCCCCCTTTCGCCCTTGCCATTGTTAAAAAATCAAACACTGATGACATTTTACCCAGGGTCCCAAACTCGTCAATAAAAAAATTGATCCTTCTGTCTGCCGGCAGCTTTATATCCGGAAGGCTGAGCGATTCCCGGATCATTATATCAATAACAAATGTCATCAATGGACGAAAAACATGATCATTTTGCTTTATATTGAGTAGATAAAGGTTTCTGTTGCTACCATCACTTATAAACTTCCTGAAACTGAAATCTCCATCCGTATCATAAATATACTTAAAGAAAGAAATTCTCTCCTGCAGAACTGAAAGGACACTGGATGCTTGCGGAGATTCAGGATTTTCAATATGTTTTAAAGCACCTTTCTCTCTTGGCGGGAGTCCGGAATTAAGGATCTCTGAAATTTCACTTATGGGAAGTGTGAAAAAATCCCAAATATCTCTATTTTTGACTTTCACCTCACCATCTCCTTCGGAAGCCTCCGAATACAGATAATACAATCCGGATCTGAAAATATCACGAGCGGCATTATACCAATAACTGTCCTTTGAATCTCTCGGTGGTTCAAAGAGGCTTGTAGACATAACATCAAAATCAGCATATGTCCTTATTTCATTCATAAAACTCCAGCCGGTGCTTCTGCGATCAAAGGGGTAGAATATTATGTCTGATCCGGGCCTGAAATGCTTTGATAAAAGTTCACCTTTAATATCATAAATAATCGATTTCTCATTTACAGATATTTTTTCCTGCCTTTTGATCGTCTGGCCTATGATCTGATTAAAAAAAACTGTTTTCCCGGTTCCCGTTGATCCCAGGATCAGAGTATGCTTTTGTTCAGCCTCCCTGGGAAGAAACATTTCACCCACTTTCAGATTCATCCCCCACCCCTCAGTGACCGATTCTGCAAAACAACACTCCCTGAGCCTCTTTTCCATCTCTTTTCCTGTAAGGATCCTGGTCCCTCTCAAAAATTGGTCACTTTTAAGACCTTGAGATCTGAACAGGAAATAAGTTATATACAAAATGATGAATGAATATACATAGGAAGAACTTTTAAAAACTTTCCACAATTTGTCAGGAAATTTTTCAAAATAACCTCCATATAATGAATTTAACACTTTTTTAAAAATTTTCGGATCGATCTGATTACCTTTACGTACAAAGCCGGATAATTTTTTATTTGAGGCAAAAAGGGGAACAAATTCATCAGGGATTAAAGTTGTATCAGAAATACACGACCCAATCCCGATTAAAAATTTAAACGTTGTACGTGTAGATATGCTTTGTCCGTTAGGAGGGATCTTTACACCCTTAAGCTCATTAAATCCGGGAGCGATCAATATTATGATGAGTGTGATCTGTATTAATGCTGAGAAAAGAAATGAGATCAGCACCATCTGAGAAAACATTTTCAAACTTGCAATAGCCGATTCGTGAGCCATAAGATTTTTTGACATATTTTTCTCCTTTCGCACTTCCTTCGATAATTATAATTCACAAACATTTTGGATTCAACACTTTTTATATTTTTATCATTTATAAAAAATATTTTTTAATGTTGATTTTCAGGAAAAAAAATAGTATCATAATGGTAATGATAATCATTTTCATTTAAAGGAGTTGCAATGAGAAATTCAGGTATGGGCGGTATGGGAAGAAACAGAACATCCGGGAAAGAAGGATCAGGACCTTCCGGCCAATGTGTTTGTGTGAAATGCAACTACACTTCTCCCAAAAAGAGAGGAGCGCCATGCATGGATGAAAAATGTCCGCATTGTGGTGCCGTGTTACTCCGAAAGGATGGAACACATTACAATAAAGCGGTAAACAAATAAATTTAAGGAGGTTGAATATGCCATATAGAGACAAAACAGGACCTAACGGGTCAGGGCCCGGAAGCGGAAGAGGAATGGGGCCATGTGTAGGTAATACTCCCGGAATGTACGGCCGGAGAGGAGGCATGGGATTTGGGAACAGAGGATTCGGAGGCAGAGGATCCGGGAGAATGGGATCCGGATATGAAAGCCCTCAATTTCAAATGAGCGAGCAAGATTATCTCAGCAATGAGGTCGATTCACTTCAAAAGAGTCTTGAGTTGATGAAAAAGAGACTGAAAGAAATTGAACCCGAAACAAAAAAATGAGATAATATCTGAAAGGACTGAAGAGGATATAGAGATCGTTGAAGGTGAATTACTGGATTTCCCCGATGAGACACGAATAGAGAAAAGAAAACCAACCGATGTAAAAGTTCAGGGAGCAATTGGAGTTGTAGCGACCATCGGAACAGCTGCTATTGGTTTATTTAATTTGTATAAATTATTTTCCGGTGGAAGATCCGGAAGAACACCGATCAAAATGCGGAGAAGGAGGAGGAATAGATGAGGGCATTCATAGCAATAAGCGAAGACAACGGAGTTGAATCAAAGATCGATTCAAGATTCGGCCGTGGAAGTTATTTCATGGTCTACGACATGGAAAATGAGAAGATCATAAATGTTGAAGCGAACAAGTTCAGAGATGAGGGACACGGGGTCGGGATCAAAACCGCTGGAATAGCAGTTGAAAAAGGGTGTACCCTGGTAATTGGTGCCCAGCCGGGGCCAAAGGCCGAACAGGTCTTTAATGAAGGGAATGTAGAGATCTTTGTTATGACAGAAGGGACAGTATCGGATGCTGTTAGGAAGTACAAAGAAAAATAGACAGGGAACAAAAACTATGAAGATCGCAGTAATATCGGGGAAAGGCGGGACAGGCAAGACATATTTCTCAACTTCTCTCGCGATGAGTCTTGAAGATGTGGATTTTTTTGATCTTGATGTTGAGGAACCCAACGGATATATATTTATCAAACCTGTTATATCAGATGAGATTCAATACAACCTCCTCGTTCCCGAAATAGATGAGGATCGTTGTACATTCTGCAAAAAGTGTGCCGACGCATGTGCTTATAATGCTCTTTCCATTCTTCCGCAATTAAAAAAAGCTCTATTCTTTCCCGAGCTTTGCCACAGCTGCGGAGTATGTAGTTTCGTATGTCCTGTCGACAAAGCACTTATTGAAGTTGAAAAAGGTATAGGAATTATACGTAAGGGAAAATTCTCAAAGGGAAACTTCATCGAGGGGAAACTAAATATTGGAGAGCCATCGGGTGTCCCGTTGATCAGCGGCATTATGAAAGATCATCTGGACCCGGAGAGAACCGCAATAATCGATTCGCCACCCGGGACTTCGTGTCCAGTTGTAGAGAGCATCAAAAAAGCTGATTATGTGATAATAGTTACAGAGCCCACGCCATTCGGACTCAGTGACATGAAATTGGTTGTTGAGATCGTAAAGGATCTTGGGAAAAAAACAGGCGTAGTTATCAACAAGGATCGTGGAGACAGCAAGATCACGGAGGAATTCCTTCGCAAAAGCGAAATTCCGATCATTTTCAGGATCCCGTATTCACTGGAAATACAAAGATCATATTCAAAAGGGATACCTCTGATCAGCACAGTTCCGGGTATTGAGCAAAAACTAAAACGACTTTATGAGGATATCAGTAATGGATAAACCAAGAGAAATTGTGGTGTTAAGCGGCAAAGGGGGCACAGGGAAAACCACAATTGCTTCATCCCTCGCAGTTCTCTTTCGGGACAAGGTCATTGCAGATGCAGATGTTGACGCTGCAAACATGTACATTTTAATGGACCCGTATAACATAAAAGGCGGAGATTTCGAGGGGAAACCTGTTGCCCGGATTGACAGCAAAAGTTGCATTAATTGTGGAATATGTATGGACCTCTGCAGATTTGATGCTATAGATGTCATTAACGGGCAACATAAAATAGACCAACTCTCTTGTGATGGATGTACACTATGTTCACTTGCATGCCCGGAAAAAGCAATTCAAATGGAACCTGTGATGGTCGGAAAATGGTTCTCTTCAGATACAGAATACGGGAAATTCGTTTATGCCCGTCTGGACCCTGGTGCAGAGAACTCCGGAAATCTTGTCACAATGGTAAAACATCAGGCAAAACTCCTTGCCGAATCAGAGGAAGTGAAATACATCCTTATCGACGGCCCCCCGGGGATAGGTTGCCCGGTTATTTCAACACTTTCAGGAGCAGATTATACAATTATAGTAACTGAACCAAGCATCTCCGGGATCAGTGACCTGAAGAGAATAATCAAACTCAGCGATCACTTCAGAGTTAAAAGCGGTATTGTTATCAACAAGCACGATGTTAATCCGGAAAATACCAGGAAAATAGAGATTTTTGCAAATGAGAACAACATCGATATTCTGGGTAAAGTGCCTCATAGTTTCTGTATAATCGATGAGATCTCAAAGAGAACGATCCCGGGAGGTCAGTGCCGGGAATTGAAAGAACCTCTGACAGAGATATACGAAAAAATAATAAATTATTTTGAGTTGAAAAATGAAACTGAAAAATAAAATTATAGAAAAATTAAAAACTATTGAAGACCCAGAACTGAGGCAGGATGTCTATAGCCTGAAACTTATCTACGATATAGAAACAGATGAGGATAAAGGTGAGGTCAGCCTGAAATTCAGGCCGACTGTTTTTCAATGCCCTATCGGGATCCAGTTATCCATAACCATCAAAAGGGCGCTGATGGAACTAAAAGAGCTGAAAAAGATCGATCTGGAAGTGGTAGATTATGTCCAGAAAGACCTTGCAAATCAATACCTTGTTTCACTTGATGGTGAAATGTATAATAAAATCAAGGAGGAAGAATGAAGATCGCAATTGCAACAGAAGGAGAAACAGTAGCACAACATTTCGGCCGATGCTCGTCTTACACAATAGTTGAATCTGAAGATGGAAAGATCCTGAAAAGGGAGATTATAGCAAATCCGGGTCATGAACCGGGATTTCTCCCCAAATTCCTTAGTGAACTGGGAGTTGATTTCATACTTTCGGGAGGGATGGGTCAAAAAGCGATCACTCTATTCCACCAGCGTGGAGTCGAACCGGTTGTTGGAGTATCAGGAAAAGTTGATGACGTTATCACAAGTTTTATTAATGGGGAACTTGAAACAGGTGAAAGTGATTGTGACCATGGGAAGGACGGGCGTGGACATGATTGCGGTGACCACTGACAATGAGAAGAAAAAGGATTCGCAACTGGGAGAACCGGCTTAGAGAAGAGGGTTACAAGATCACAACTCCCAGGAAATCGATCCTTTCAGTCTTTGAGCAGCTTGGAGGCCACCCTAATGCAAGAGAGGTTTTCAACAATCTGAGCTCACAGTCCCCGGATATCGGCCTTACAACAATTTACAGAACGATCGAACTTTGTGTGAGGCTGGGCATCCTGAAAAAATATGATTTTGGTGACGGACACAGCAGGTATGAGATCGCTAACGAAAAAACGGATCATCATCACCATATTATTTGTGAAAAATGTTCAAAGATCATCGAGTACAGAGACTTCCTTGATGAAGAAACAACGTTGATCAAAAAGATACAGAACAAGCTTGAAAAAAAATACGACTTTAATATTAAGCAGCATGTGCTCGATTTTTACGGGTTGTGCAAAGAGTGTTCTGATAATAAATAATATCAAAAGTCATACTAAAGCTTTCTGCTCACTTCGCTCGGGAGACTCCCTTTCTTAAAAACGAACCAATCTGAAGTCGACCTTATTTTTTGTTTTGCTCCATTTGTAATCAGAATTTCCATCAAGTCCTCTCTCCCGAGAAAACTTGCCCAATGCAGAGGAGCCCAACCATAGTTGTCGGTTTTGTTAAGTCCCGCTCCATTTCTGATCAGAATTTTAATAACATTGATATTCCCGTTTATCACAGCTCTGTGGAGCCGGGTCATCCCAAACTCATCAACTCTCTCCGAAAGGACATATGACACATCCGTAAAAGTATTTACATCACTTATCAACACAGGTGGTTTGCCAATAAAATATCCAAGCAATCCCAGGAGCATAACAAAAACAGCCCTTTTTATTAACAAATAATTTTCAGGAATGAATGGAAAAGTATACTCTCCATTCTCATCACAGATCAACGCTTTGAACATCCCGGCACTTCTCATACGCTTAAAAAAGAATTTGTAATATAATCTTTTTCCCATTTATTTTTTTGGATTTCTGAATATATTCTCGTCCATATCAACCCTTATATATGTTGAGTTATCAACTTTAGATCCGGCCCCTACTTCAGTATCCATAAACCGAAGGAACTTTTTCTTGAATCCCCTGATATCCGTTTCCATCCATTTTATAATATCAGACTGTTCAGAGAACCTTTCCCAGAATCCATCTGTGCAGAACAACAAAGTATCACCATATCCGATCCGGACCTTCACTATCCTGCCGGCCATCTTTTCCCCGTCTCTCGGAAGAGAAAAAAAGAGTCTGTTCCGTCCGGCACTTGATGTAACCTGGTCAATATCAAATTCTCCAAGCCGGAAGAATTTGCCCGGTATTGTATCATCTTCTGAAAGGAGATAGAGGTTTTTCCCACCCTTCCTGGCTGCGAGGTTACCTGTCTTCAATCTCCGGTTATTCTTTGTAAGCAGAAAGAATCTTGAGTCTCCGGCCCATGTGTAATGAACTTCAAGCCCCTTACCCTTCTTCTTTATCAATGCAAGTACTATAGTTGTTGCCATCTCAACATTAACTTTTCGCATTTCAACTGAAAGTTCTCGAAAAAGATCAGCTATCCGGTCTGGTTTCAGATTGTTATCCTTGTGAAGTAATTCAAATTTTTCAACTGCCAT
Organism: Candidatus Aminicenantes bacterium UBA647; assembly: GCA_002299555.1. GTDB lineage: Bacteria > Acidobacteriota > Aminicenantia > UBA2199 > UBA2199 > UBA647. Next base: position 6,124 of record DBOL01000044.1, on the reverse strand, counting down.
TTCTGCAGCAGTCCCTCCTTTAATATGTCCGCCGACACCATCCGCAAGAACTACCAGTACAGATCTCTCATCTATCCTTATACATAACCTGTCCCAATTCCTGAATCCGGAACCCAGATGTGAGCATGATGATGTAAATTTGGTTTTAATCCCGCCCTCCTGTTATCGGACCTAATTCGACCGAGCGACTTTCGACTTTCAACTTGCCACTAAAATAGAGTATCCCTCGGTCGCCATTAAATTTTTTCCTTCTAAAGAACCTGAACTCCTTATCAAGTCTTTTCCGGTCAGGCACTATATAGACATTATCCCCTTCACAATAAGTTCTGAAAAAAGGAGTTCGCTTCAACCTGACATTACTAATTTTTCCGTTGGGGAATACGATCACAGTCCTGTGATTGATGTCAAGATTGATCTTTTTGTGACTTTCAAAATATATAAAATTATCCTTCTCCTCTGAATCAGGTTTTGGAGGGAAAGGGATATTGTAAATCAGTTCTACTGTTCTTACAACTTTTCTGATTCCGGCGGATCTGACTATCTTTGATATAGTATTTTTAAGTTTTTCTTCCATCTCAGCTGCATCTTTATACCTTTTCGATATATCAGTCTTAAGAGCTTTTGATATGAATTTGACCAACCTCCCATCAATTTGATCCGCTGCATAACTTTTAAGAAACTCTCTCTCAAAATCTATATCGTAAAGAGGTTCAAAAATAATATTATCCCAGAGATTCCCTATAAATATTTCTGTAATAACAATTCCCGATGTAAAAATATCCACTCTCGGATCCCGTCTGTATCTTCTGTCAAACCTTAAAGGGTCAAGATATTTATCCCGGCCGATCACGCCGGTGGTCTTTTCGCTGCTTTTCCTGAGTCCTTCCCGTGATGTCCCGAAATCAGCCATTACATACTTGATCTCTCCACCTCTGTCTACAACAAAAATATTCTCAAGTGCAATATCCCTGTGAATTATCCCCGATCTGTGAAGGTCTGCAATAGTGCTAACCACCTGAGAAGTCATTTCCAACTTCTCTGCAAGTGATATCTCGATTTTGCCTGAAGCTTCAAGAAGGATAATGTCCCTGAGTGTACAGATCGCAAGTTCCATTAGAATTGCCGGAAATATTTTTTTAACCTTATTTATGATACAGGAAGCCTCCCCCATTGAATAAACATTGATGACCCTGACGGTATCGATTTTTTTCAACACCTTTATTTCATCCTTGATAGATTGTTCTGAACTTTCCAATTCTCTGCTGCTGTAATTGCTTCCTGAACCGGTATAATACTCAAAGGTCAGTGGAACTTTCATTGCAAAAACTTCAGACGAATTCTCCTCTCCGACCTCAAGGATAACACCATAACCCCCGAGCCCTATCGTTTTTCTGACCTTTAAAATTCTATTATCAAATATGATCTCATCTCCGGAAAAAGATGTACCGGAAATACTCTCACTTTTGTTTTCGGTAAAAGAGAGAGCTTTAAATTCAATCGAACCGCAAAAAGGGCACATATCTTTCTCTTGTGTGACAAAGCGTCTGCAACCCTTACAATATTTCAAATATCCTTCTCCCCTACAACCTTCTTAATTTAAGAGGAATATAAATTTCATACTTAAGTTTATTGACAATCTTTTCTGAGACAGGATTCACTCTGGATACTGAACCAGAAAAAGAGACAATGACAGGTACATTGTTCTTTAATCCCAGCATGATCCGTTCTTCCCTTTTGAAAAAACATTCTTCTATTTCACCTGTTTCAAGATAGCTTACTATGCATTTCTCCCCATATCTGCTTTCGATCTTTTTCATAAAACTATCTATACCTTTGAAAGATATATTCGGAACCATTGATACAGGCACAGGATTCTCAGTGATAAAGACTCCATTTTTTTGTTCTGTGAACATGATCCCCCGAACATTTATTTTCTCTGAACTTCCTGAAACAACTTGTTCCGATCTATTTATGATCGGGAGGTTTTTTAATTTTTGTATCTTTCCCGGATCACTGCCAACTTTTATATAGCATCCATCATTCATACCTGCGGAATGGTCAAGACATTTACAAAGGATTCTGTTGCCTGATCTCTCTAATATTGTGAATTTCCCGACTTTGACCCCGGTTTTTGAGTAGATCATTCCACTCCTGTTCACTTTCCCGCAATTCTCAGTGATCTCCAGAATAAAAAAGGGGGGTCTGACATCTGAAATATTTAAAAAATTTTCTGAAAGCAGAGATGAAACGAAGAGAATTAAAAAGATAATGGAAAAAGCAAAATTTCTCCTGGGCATTCTGATGTCAATCTTTAGGGATGTCAGATGATCGATTCAACAAATTTATTGTAATAGTAATAAATAAGATATTTGATAAAGATAGTCTGGTTCTTCAGGTTATACTCAAAATGATCTTTTTTTATTCTGTAAATAAGTGTTTCCTGAATGAAAAGAGGTTTGTGTTCGCCGGACTTTTCTATATTCTTGTAACCCATCAGTTCACAAAACTTTTTAAAGTCATCACGAACTTCATCACTCTCAAGATCGGTCATTGCCTTTTCGATGAAGGCGGATTCCCTGATCTTAAAATATTTCGCTACTTCCCACAACATCATTTTTGTCCGTTCACCAACTGAGATATTGATCACTTTCCTTTTGACTTTTGCCATTTTCTACATCTCCTGTAAGATAAATCCAATTATAATCATGTTTTTTATATATTTCAATAGTTTTCTACATTTTTTTCATTTCAGGAATTTTTTCACATAAGTATAAAGATTAAATTTCGGAACTATAGCATAAGAAAGATCGATCCCGTCCGGTAATTTTCAAACGAATATTTTAAAACTATTTAATATTTTTATCCGGGAAAACTTTCACCCGGAATAAAAATATTAAAATACAGAGGCTGAAAAACCTCTATTTTTTATCAGTATTAATTTTGAATGGGAAATATGCAGGGCATATCCTGAAGATACCGGTCAACAACGGAATGAATCCGATATTCCCCCAAACAATATAATTTCCTGAAGCAAAATAATATATATAATGAGCAGCCAGTATAACCAGTCCGATGACTATTCTCATCATTCTGTCTTTTTTTCCTACATTACATTTCATTTTATCTCCTCTTATTTACCTGATTAACAAACTATGTTTACCTTATAATGGTTTGCTTTGTCAAGACCATTTCTTTGGTGAAAGTTATTATTTCAGGGAGCTATAAAATATCTCGATCGGGTGAAATGCTTCCCTGCCTGTTCCGTCCTTGATCTGCTGCCTGCAGCTTGTTCCCGGAGCAGAAATTATAATTTCGGCAGAGGTCTTTCTCACTTCAGGAAACAATACAAGTTCGCCTACTTTCATTGACAGTTCATAATGCTCTTTTTCAAATCCGAACGATCCCGCCATTCCGCAACACCCGGAAGGGATCTCATCCACGCTATAATTCTCAGGGAGAGAAAGCATCTCCTTTGTCGGACCCGTTGATGCCAGAGATTTCTGGTGACAGTGACCGTGCAGCCTGATCTTCAAACTTTCATCAGTAAAAAGTTCAGCATCTATATTCCCTTTCTCATATTCCCTCATGATGAACTCATCGAACATCAGACAGTTTTTCCCCAGTTCAACAGCAGTGGATTTCAATTTATCCCCGCACAATTCGGGGTACTCATCCCGGAAGGTCAGGATGGCTGAAGGTTCAATACCGATGAGGGGGATCTCCTCCGCTACTTTATTCTTTAATAATTCAATATTTTTGATGGCAATTTTTTTCGCTTTTTTTACCAGCCCTTTTGACAGAAATGTGCGGCCGCTCTCGACATGTTCTGGAATTACAACTCTATATCCGAGCTTCTCAAGAGCAGCGATCGCTTTGATTCCGATCTCTGTATCATTAAAATCGGTGAACTCATCCGCAAAGAGATAAACTTTTCCCCGCACCCCATCCCCTTCCCCGGAATTCCTTAGGCACCAGGACTTCAGTGTTATTTTGGAGAGCAACGGGATCGACCTCGATGGGGCGAATCCGATCACTTTTTTCATAATTCCGGAAGACACAGCATTTGAGATCAGGAAATTATATAGCGACGGGAAAAAACTCCCTATCCTGTTAAGAGTTGAAATATATCCGATCAACCTGCTCCTCAACGGGATCCTGTGGCTCAGGTAATACTGCTGCATGAATTCGGCCTTCAATTTTGCCATATCAACACTTGAGGGGCACTCGGATTTGCACCCTTTACATGATAAACACAGATCCAGAATTTCATATATCTCTTCATGATCAAAAGGATTTGCTTTTTTGGAATTTGTGAGGAACTCTCGCAGAATATTTGCCCTCGCACGGGTTGTGTTCCTCTCATCTCCGGTTGCCATAAAACTGGGGCACATCGTCCCACCCATCAGATCCGATTTTCTGCAGTCACCTGACCCGTTACATTTTTCTGCAGCTCTAAGAATTCCCATTTCATTTGTAAAATCAAAAAATGTTTCTATAGATCTTTCAGGTTTCCCGGGGGAATATCTAAGGCCCGTATCCATGGGTGGAGGATCAATTATCTTTCCGGGATTGAATATCCCATATGGGTCCCAGGTTTTTTTAATCCTTTTTAAAAGCTCATAGTTCTTTACACCGATCATCATGGGAATGAACTCACTCCTCAGTATCCCGTCCCCATGTTCTCCACTAAGTGATCCCCCATATTTTTTTACGATTGCAGCAACATCCTCAGCAATGGCTCGAAACAACCTGACTCCATCCTTGTCTTTCAGATTTATCATCGGACGAAGGTGTAATTCTCCTGTTGAAATATGTCCATGATATATTCCCTGGAGATCATATTTTTCAAGAACCTTTTCAAAATCAAGAATAAAACTCATCAGGTCCTCAGGATGAACTGCCGTGTCCTCGATCACTGAAACGGGTTTATGATCTCCCGGAATATTATAAATAACTCCAAGCCCTGCTTTTCTCAAAGACCAGACTTTTTCAATATCTTCTCCATAAATTGCAGGAAAATGGAACCCCAGTCCCCGGCCTCTCAGATCAGATTCAAGCTCAAGTACTTTTTCCTTCAGTTCACTTTTAGTCTCTGCGCCAAACTCAATTATAAGAATTGCCTCCGGATCCCCCTTGAGAAAGAATCTGTTCTTACTCTGCTCGATATTACTTTTTGTACAATCAAGGATAAATTTATCCATTAATTCTACAGCTCGCGGCTTATGTTCAAGAACAAAAAGATTGGCTTCTACAGATTCTTTCAGAGTGTTGAAATGGGCACAAATAAGAACATTCTCTTTGGGCGGGAGGGGAACAAGATTAAGCTTCAGTTCGGTTGTGAATGCCAGAGTCCCCTCCGAACCTGTTAAAAGTTTTGAAAGATTAAAGGATTGTTTGCCACCAAAAGGAGCTGAGTCAAGAAGAATATCAATTGCATATCCCGTATTTCTCCTTTTTATATCAGGACGTGGGAATTGATCTTTAATCTGTTTCCTGTTTTCTTCATTATTTAATATCTCTTTTAAATTTCTGTATATGGATGCTTCCAGAGTGCTGCAATTACATTTTCTTTCGAACTCATCATTACTTACAGTTCCGAATTCCGCTTCAGATCCATCCGCCAGAATGACTTTCATAGACAAGACATGATCTCTTGTGCTGCCATAGATAAGAGAGCGAGATCCGCACGCATTATTACCTGCCATACCCCCGAGCATGCATCTGCTCGAAGTTGAGGTCTCCGGGCCGAAGAACAGACCCTGTTCAGCTAAAATCAGATTGAGTTCATCCAAAACAACACCGGGCTCAACTCTCACCCATTTTCCTTCCGGATCTATCTCGATCACCCGGTTCATATACTTGCCTGCATCCACAATGATCCCGCTTCCTACAACCTGCCCGGCAAGAGAAGTCCCTGCTCCTCTGGGTATAAGGCTGATCCTGTTGCTTAATGCGAACAGAACCAGTTTTTTTATGTCCTCCGGATGCTTCGGCCTTGCAACAGCCAGAGGGATGCCCCTGTATTCTGATGCATCGGTTGCATATATAAGCCTTTCAGACAGAGAAGTAAAAATATCCCCGGAGATTTCACCTCCCAGGATCTTCAGTTCTTTTTTTAAAGATT
>DBOL01000091.1 GCA_002299555.1 Candidatus Aminicenantes bacterium UBA647 | reverse complement strand
GATTTTGAGAACTATTTTTTTTTCACTGTTTAAAAAAATCAAATGATGATTCTATCGGGTAAAGGCCATTATTTTAGAGATAAAGGATTGATAAGTATATTAATCACCGGAATAGTGATGGTATCCTTTTTTGCTCTCTACATGGCAATTGGAACAGATCCGGTGAACTCTGTTATAAAATATATGATCATCGGTACATTTGCTTTTATCCCCCTTTTAATTTTATTCCGCCGAATTAGGAATATTAAAATATCAGGGAATCATTTAATAGCAATGTTTCTCTTCTCCGCTGTATTCAACCTGATGCTGGTCTCTTCCGGCCCTGAGATGTCAGATGATATTTACCGGTATATCTGGGACGGGAAATTACAGAACCATGGTATCAGTCCTTATAAGTATGCTCCCGATGACCCTGTACTCAAAGATCTTCACTCGAATGAACTCCCTTCCCTGATAAATTTTCCTGAAGTTAAAACTGTATATCCACCAATATCTCAACTCATATTTTCAACAGCATATTTTTTATTCGGAGAGAGTATAACCGGATTGAAACTGATCTTTATCTTATTCAATCTCGTGTCTGTTCTTTTCTTCTACTTAATATTAGTAAATCTAAAAAAGCATCTATCTCTACTTTTATTGTTTGCATGGAATCCTCTGATAATAATGGAGACCGCAATCAATGGTCACCTGGAAATAGTGATGGCATTCTTCATCCTGACTTCAGTATATTTTTATCTTACAAGTAAATACATTTTATCTGGAGCAGGTTTTGCTCTGGCTGTACTTACAAAAATTGTCCCGGTTATATTCCTCCCCATTATATTTATAGATCTTATAAAGAGAAAAAAAAAGGTGAAAGTCCATTTCTTTTTTTTCGGAAGTTGTATGTCCGTGATCGCCTTTTTTGTTGCACTACATTTCAAGACAATAATCAATATGTTAAATACTGCAGTTAATTATTCCTCAAAATGGTATTTTAATAATCCAATATTTTATTTCATCCATTCAATTTTTAAAAATAATGAACTTTCTCACCTTATCTCCTTCTCTGTCCTTTTATTATTGTTGATGTTTATTTATTTCAATTCTTTTGAATTGAATAAGAAATTGTTTTATTCCGCACTTCTTTTTGTGCTGTTCAATCCGACCATCCACCCATGGTATCTGATTCTTCCTGTCGGATTGTCTGCAATATACTATTCAAAGGTTGTTCTACTATGGTCCTTAACAATTTATGCAAGTTATTCGGTAATGTATGGATATATAGGAAGAGGTGTCTGGGAGGATTCAATTATTCAGTTATTGATCCAGTATATTCCCTTGCTTCTTTTAATTTTATGGTCAAAAAAAATACACATTAAGAAATTTGTTGCAAAGTTCACTAATAAAGTTTACTAATAAAGAATAAAAATAGAGTGAAAAAACGGGAAAATATAAATGATAAAAAGATATTTTAACTGGCTTCAAAAAGATGTCCCTATGGGAGATGTTGAAAAGTATCCGGAAATTGATAAGAATGGGGAAAGTTCAGTCCGGGGGATATTTATTGTTGGTGACCTGACCGCTATTCCTTTGTTGAAATTATCGGCTGAGAGTGGACAAAAAGCTGTGGAGTATATTTCAGATGATCTCAGGTTTAAAAATGAAAGTGCCGGGAAATCTGATGATATATTCGATGTGATAATAGTCGGGGCAGGGCCTGCAGGTGTTTCTGCCGGATTAAGATCTGCTGAGCTCGGATTAAAATACCTGATACTTGAAGCATCATTGCCCTTTAATACCATAAAAAATTATCCGAAAGGAAAAAAAATCTATGCTTATCCGGAAAATTACGAGGATGGGACTGAACTTCCAATTGTTGATGGTACAAAGGAGTCTCTTTTGGAGGACTTCGGGAAAGTTCTTTCTAAAAACAAAATTAAGCTTGAAACTAGTATAGATGTCCTGGATATAAAAAACAAAAAGGGTGTTTTTGATGTTATATCTGAAAACAGAAAATTCAGATGTTTGAGAGTGGTGATAGCCATCGGGAAATCCGGAAACCCTAGAGAATTGGGAGTCCCCGGGGAGAAAAGTGATAAAGTATTCAACAGGTTGATCGATCCGGCTGACACTAAAGGTCAGAAAGTATTGATAGTCGGCGGAGGGGATTCGGCACTGGAGGCGGGTATTGCCATCTCTGATCATGCTGAGTCCATAACCCTCTCTTATAGGAAAAAAACTTTCTCCAGAGCAAAAGAGGAGAGTACTGAAAAATTTGGCAGCCTGGTGAATTCGGGGAAAATTGATTTTCTCCCGGAATCAGAAGTATCTGAGATCGGAGAGAAAAAAGTAAAGTTGAATCTAAAAGACGGAAGTGAGAGACAAATTGAAAATGATTTTGTCTATACAATGATCGGCAATAAGATCCCGGTTAAATTTTTTAACAGGATCGGAGTGAAGATCCAGGGAGTCCTCACTGCTACAGAAAAACTAATGTTTCTGGCATTGATACTTTTCTCAGGAGTTATCTATTTCGGGAAATCCGGGATGTCCTCAGTATTGCCCGGAATTTCAAAAAATAGTTCCTGGAGTGACATGATAGGCAGACTGCTGGATCCCGGGTTCTGGATCGATTTTATCACCTATCCTATCTCTCATGGATTCATTGAAAATATTAATAAATGGAATTGGGTGAAAGGGATAAACGGGATACTGGGATATCTCTCTTTTATCGGATTCGCGATTGTAAGTGTATACCTCTTTTTCTATTTTCTTAAAAATATTAAAAAATATTCCGATACAAAATGGAAAATATTCAAATATGGCTATTTTATAGCAAGTGCGATCTTCTTCTGCACTGTGTATTTCGGATATAAGTATTTTGGTTTGAAATTGTTAGAAAAATCACCTTACTTCTGGTACACATTTCTCTATAGTTTAACTATACTGATTTTCGGGCTCAGAAGGATCTATACAAAACCCACCGGTTATATTAAGAGACAGACCTGGACCTTGATACTTATTCAGATATTTCCATTATTCCTTTTGCCGGAGCTAATTCTCCCTTTAATGAATAAAGCTTCGCTTCTGGGTGGAGAGAAAGGGTTTTTGCTGACCCAGGTTTTTCCGAAAGAAAATTTTGGACATGCATACAGGCTTGTACTAGCCTGGCCTTTAAATATTTACGGGTTGTTTACTGATTCACTGACAACATTCTGGCTTGTTTATACGCTTGCTTTTACTTTCGGATTAATTTATTTCATTGTTTACCGTTGGGGGAAAGGGGCTTATTGCGGCTGGTTGTGCTCATGCGGAGCGCTTGCAGAAACACTCGGTGATGAATACAGGACGAAAGCTCCCCATGGAGAGAAAGCAAAAAAACTTGAAAACATTGGACAATGGGTGCTCGGAGCGGCAATTGTTATAACACTATTGAAACTGACTGCAGTGTTGGGAGATTTAAAGATCCCGATAATTCATACCCCGAGGCCATCCTTACTTGATATTTCCAGAATGATATATTCTTTTGTTGTGGATATAGTTTTTGCCGGAGTGCTGGGGGTGGGAGTATACTTTTTTTTGAGTGGCAGGATCTGGTGCAGGTATTTCTGTCCGCTGGCTGCATTGATGCATATTTATTCAAGATTCTCAAGATATCGGATATTCTCAGATAAAAAAAAGTGTATCTCCTGCAACATTTGCACAAAGGTATGTCATATGGGAATTGATGTTATGAATTATGCAAATAAAGGTATCCCAATGAACGATGTAGAGTGTGTCAGGTGTTCAGCTTGTGTTACTGAATGTCCACTCGATGTACTCTATTTCGGGTCCTATAAAAAGGGTGATCCGGATAATCTATTGTACAAAGATCCTTCCAATATACCGGAAGTCCTGAAGGACTGGACCTCAGGTTTATAGTCAGGTCCACTTTTCCCTGGTTTTTTTGTTAGGAATCTCTATCGAACTGAAAGGTCTATTCTATTGTACCCTGACATGAGGATCCGCTACCTGCCGTGCAACCGAAACAATGGTTACCCACTGATATCATTTTGTCCTCAAAATATGAGGGGTCAAAATCTGTAATGTTTGAAAATTTCTCAAAATCGGCTTCCAACTCTAGCATCTGATTGAAATCACAATTGTAAAGTTTCCCGTCCCAGGAGACATTCAGGGTGTTCTTACACATCAGACTTTCTGCTGCCGCCGGATTAAAAGAACAGATAAGCTCATCCATATAATCTTCATAATTATCAGATTTTTTCAAATATTCCAAATATCTTCCCAGAGGCATATTTGTAATACAGAACAGATTATTAAAGTGAATTCCATAAAGATCCATTAACCGTTTTTTAAATTCTGTTTCCAGAGCATTCTGGTCTCCCGGCAATATCGCCCCCACAGGATTATGGACAAAGTTCAGTACCTTTCCTGTCCCGTTCTTCCCGTAACCCTCGGTATTCAATTCTTTTATCACTTCAATTGAAGTGGAGAATATCCCGGATCCTCTCATTCTATCTGTCAGGTTCTCCGTAAAGTGGGGGAGTGATGCGACTATTTCGATTTTATTTTCGGAGTATATCTTAATATACTTTTTGAATTCCTCCTCTTTTAATATTACAAGATTTGAACGGACTATTATTCTCTCCACTTTCCCGGAAGCAGACCTGATGAACCACTCAAGATGGGGATTCATTTCAGGGGCACCTCCGGTTATATCAAGCGTTGAAATATCAGCTTTATCTAATAATTCCAGAATTGATTCAAATTTTGCCTTTGACATTAATTCCTGTCTGTCAGGGCCTGCACTAACATGGCAATGTTTGCATTGAAGATTACATTTCCTGGTGATATTTAACTGAAGTATCTCGAGCTTTGAAGTTCTTAAAGTTTTTGATTCTGTCTCAGATAATTTCTCTACAAACGAATGTTTTATATCTGCCAGAGTTTCCAGTTGCTCTCTGAAGTTCACTACATCTCCTTTTTCTTTATTATTTTTCTCATTTGAGTCGAATGAGCCAGAACTATACCTGCCTGCATTGACGCCCCGACATGAATTGCCTCCATCATCTCTTCCTTGGTGATCCCCAATTTAAGGCTCTCATTGGTGTATGCATCTATACAATACGGGCATTTTTGTACTACAGCAATTGTTAAAGCAATCAGACATTTCTCTCTCTTTGACAATTTTCCTTCGGACATAGATTTCCCGTAATATTCAAAAAATTTTCCCCCTTCCTCTTCAGCATATTCCCCAATATTCGCAAAATCTACTAGATCTTTTTTTTCAAAATAATCTGACATTTAATCTCCTTTGGGAAAAATTATAAGGTATGAACTCTGAATATTCAAATCGGGTTTTGATTAATAAGAGCCGGACACGTATAATATTTTTTTAATGGGGAAATAATGCAGAATAAAAAAGATACCGCATTGATCCTTTTCTTAAAATATCCTGAGAAAGGGAAAGTGAAAAAACGCCTTGCTTCTGATATCGGAGAGGATGCAGCTCTTGAACTATACAGAAGTTTTATGACCGATACTCTAAACAAATTGAACGCTCTTGATCTTAATACTTTTATATATTTAACACCTGAAAAAAGATTGCCGGATATGGAAAAGTTGGTTAGCGGTATGGGCTTTTCACCAAGGATATATGAGCAGGAAGGTGGTGATATCGGGGAGAGAATGGGTTCTGCTTTCAGAGGGGTATTCAGTAACGGGTTTAAACGAGTTTTATTGATCGGGAGTGACCTCCCTGATCTTCCGGTGGAATATATAATGGAAGCAGTTAGTGCTCTGAGAAAAAAGAAGGCAGTGGTGGGGCCCGGTTTTGATGGAGGGTATTATCTGATAGGATTTCAAAAAGAGTGTTTTTCAGAAGACCTGTTCAAAAATATTGAGTGGAGTACAAACGGAGTCTTCAAAGAAACAATTAAAAAATTAGAGGATAAAGGGGCCAAAGCCGGGATATTAAAAAAGTGGCACGATATTGATACCCTTAAAGACCTTATTCTATTTGAAAAAAGGAGCAGGAAAAATCCTGTAAATATTGCTCTGGAAACAATAAATAAACTTAAAGAATTGAAAATATTGTGACCTGATCCGGAAAAAGGAGGAATAATGGAGAAATATACTTTGTTGGGAGTTATGGGCGGCAGTGGGTGGTATGACATAGAGGATCTGGAGAATGTTGAAGAGTTGACGATTGAGACACCCTTTGGGAAACCGAGCGATGTGATAGTCAAAGGGAAATTGAACGGAAGGACTGTTGCGTTCCTTTCCAGGCATGGACGGGGACACAGTATTATTCCCGGTGAAGTAAATTATAAAGCAAATATCTATGCACTCAAGAAAATAGGTGTTTCACATATACTGAGTGTCAGCGCAGTGGGTAGTTTGAGAGAAGAGTTGCCCCCGGGGGCCCTGGTTGTCCCTTCTCAATTGCTGGATAGAACATCGGGGAAACGGCAACACACATTCTTCGGGGATGGAGTTGTGGGCCATATTGCTTTTGGTGATCCATATTGCCCATTCCTTCGTGATCAGGTGGAAAAAGCCGGTAGTAATGCCGGGATTCCCATAGGTGACGGAGGGACACTTGTTGTAGTGGAAGGGCCGCGCTTCAGCTCACGCGCAGAGAGTAATATGTACCGACAATTGAATTCACACATTATCGGAATGACAGCTCTCCCGGAGGCTTCATTGGCCCGTGAAGCGGAGATCCCTTATTCTACCCTGGCGATGGTGACAGACTATGATTGCTGGAAAGGTGAAGGTGAGGAAGTGGATGTACCTGCAATAATAGCTGTGCTGCAGGCAAATGTTAAGAAAGGGAAAACCGTAGTCCGGGAATTACTTAATATTCTTCCCGAAAAAACAGAGAATCCTGTTTTTGAAGCTGCAAAATATGCGATCATTACCGGCCCGGACTTGATTCCCGGAGATACAAAGAAAAAACTTGAATTACTCTATGGCAAATATTGGAGATGAAGCAGATAAAAAATCTTGCCTGGCACAAAAAATCAGCTTGTTTTTTATTTTTTCGGTACCAGGGATAGAATTTTTTTCATTAATGCTTCATCTTTAGGGAACTGGTTGACCTTTGGCAGTCGCTTCAACAACTCTGCCCAGCGCCTGTCCTGTTGGAAGACCTTCTTAAATAAAGGTAAACTCTCTTCCACCTTACCCGAAGCAGCCATAGTCACAGCAGGCCAGAATAACATTTCAGGATTACCGGGGTAAATCTTCATGGCGGTAGAATAGGATTTTAATGCCTGCTCTGTTTTTTCGTTGGTCATGTACTCATCACCCTTATTCATGTGATTATAAGCTTTAGCCACCAATATCAGCCGTTTAATCTCTTTTAAAGGTTCTTTATGATCTTCCACCCTGATATCAAATAAGCGGTTGTTCCAGGGACTACCGGAGCCTTTGGTTTTAACCACCAGAATAGCTGCCGATTGTTTACCGCGTATATCGCCACCCTCTTTTTGAGCCGCTTCCAGCGCAGCCATCAAACGGTCCACAAATTCACCTTTACTGTTCTCGAAGGCTATGGACATAGCCTGCCACACTGTACCCTTTTCCATCATGTTGGCCTGACAAGAGTAATTCTTTCCTACCAAGTGACCGGCAAAATCAATACACAGTTTTCCCGTATGAGCCGCTATATTACCATGAATATCAATCATAGCAACCTGCCTGACCATTTGATTGGGGTCTGAAGCCACCAGCCCCTTTAATGCCTGTTGGGCTGTTTTACCGCTGCGCATCATGGCAATTCCCAATGGGCCGTAAGAAACCTCAACAAAAGATTGAGTCGCCACCGCACCCACACCCGGTTCAGCCCAGATCACCAATGAACCTACTGAAAACCAGTGAGATTGAACCGCAACTCCGATTTGACCGGTCTCTTTATCAATCGCCACTATCGAATAAGTAGCTGACAGCTGACTTGAAAACAACAGAAATAAGACTACAAAACCAAATAAGAATAAAACCATTTTTCGTGTCATTTTTACCTCCATTTGAATTATAGTAAAAAAAAAAAATAGATGTTAATTTAAAGTCATAAAAAAATCTGGCCTGACACCAAAAAAAATCATAATTTTGCTTCTAATGATCCACATATCTGTCAAGGGGTCAAATCTTCGTTTGACGTTTAAAGATAAGTTCTTCGATTTCTTCCTCCCGATTCCTGAAGTTCGGATCATCAACCATCGTCTCTTTGATCTTACTGAGGGCACTACTCACAGAACTGTGATTATTCAATAAAAAATCCCTGTCCTGTAAATCCTATTTTACGCGGAAAGTCAAACTCTTTTCGTTATTATCCTTCCTGCATTCTGTGATCTTTCTTTCTCTATCCACGAGGATTCTCGTTTTATAAATTCCGGCTCTGCTAAATGAAACTGTGTGATATTTTGTCCATTCTTTCTTCGGAGCAAGCGGATTCAGAGTAAAAGTGACGGGGACAGTTGACCCGCCGATAAACAGGCTGACGGTTGTACTTTTTGTAGCCGCCTTTTTCCCTCGGTTAGACACCCTCATCCTGATATCAAAATTTTCTCCGACCTTCGGGTTCTTCGGCCAGATCCAGACGCTTGACACGTAATAGTCAACGCAGCAATCGCCAAATACTTCAAAATTCAGAGAGTCGGTGTTGTTCTTTTCATTGTATTCAATAATTCTATTGTAATAATCAGCAACGACAGTCACCTTATATTTCCCGGGAGTAGGAAGATTCTTTGTCAGCGTTAATCTCTTAGATTCATTAGGCTCAAGTGGTGGTACGAATATCCGGACCGGCCTTGCGCCTCCGACCTGTATCGCTGCAACAGAGTCCGGGGACTTAACAACACCTTTATTGGTTATTCTTCCTGTGAAATTGATCGTATCATCAGTGCAGGGTTCATTCGGTTCCTGTTTGTAAACCGAGGCCTCTAATTCCGGAAGATAGTCCTGGCTTGATGCCTGCTTTACCTTAAACCTTAATTCTTTACTATTGTTATCTTCTCTTTTTTCAATGATCAGTTTCCCCGGGTCAACGACTGCCCTCGCTCTATAATTCCCTGCTTTGTCGAGCAATATTCTCTTCACTGTTGTCTGATCTCTTCCCGGCTGGATAAATCCGATGATGAAACTGTACGGCGTTGATGAACCGCCTACATAGAGATTAAGTGTTGTGTGTTTTTTTGTTACATTATTCCCTGTATTTCTTACCCTGACCCTGATATCAAACCAGTCGCGGGATGTCGGATTTTTCGGCCAGATCCAGATACTAGTTATTTCAAGATCGGGGCGGTTGTCTGTATTTGCTGATACCTGCGGAACCTGAATAAAAGATAAAGACACAAAAAAAAGTAATAAAATTAATATTGATATTTTTTTATACATCTATCCCTCCTCCGGTTTTTAAATAAAAATATTCATAAGCGTTTAAACACTCCAATTTGAATAATATAGAGACAAAATTATTTTTTCAAGTCAGCTTTAGGAACATTCATCGGAAGCAGATTAAAAATGTCTTCTGAAATTTTTGATACTATTTTTAATGCCATTGATATTCGTAATAAAAAACTCAAGCGACACAGCTCGCTTGACTATCGACCACCGGCTCCGGTAACATATAAAAAAATGTGGTCTTCTCCCCGAATCTTGGTCCAAAATTAATGTTAGTATTTATTAGAATTGGGTCTAACCCCTTCTTTGGTCCAGAAAATAAAATCAGAGTAGTAGACTTGACAAACGTGGAATCACCAGTTCTATATAGAGTGTG
Source organism: Candidatus Aminicenantes bacterium UBA647 (assembly GCA_002299555.1). Classification (GTDB taxonomy): domain Bacteria; phylum Acidobacteriota; class Aminicenantia; order UBA2199; family UBA2199; genus UBA647. The sequence goes on along the minus strand of DBOL01000091.1, from coordinate 8,984 downwards.
ACAACGGACTTTTATGCTTCTGCGTTATATAAAGGGGACAAAGGCCATAGTATAGATCACTGGAAAAATAGGGGATAAAATACTTCCGATTCCGAAACTTGTGACCTATAGTAAAAGTTTGCCAGTAAATGTCCGCTGTGATATAATCGGGCTTCAAAATATCCTGGGTCACAGGTCATATGAGATAGCTCTTATTTGAGCATATTTTGATCCATTGAGTGACACAAAATGTGATGGAATCACCGCTTCGAGTGTGACACACTTTTTGTGATAAATAGTTTGAAAATTAACGTAAGGTTTTTGGTACAATACAAAAAAATATTAACTTTAATTTTGGACCAAGATTCGGGGTGAAGACCAATAATTCCTATTTTAACTTTTTTAAAATTTATAATTTCTTCAATCATCGTAAGCGAATCTTAATAATTCAGGACAGATCGTTTTGTCTCATAAGATAAGGCAAGGGAGATTCAAACATTTTTTAAAAGATAGTATAGGAAATAAAACTCATTTCCGATGAGTCAGTCTCTGCTTATTATCAGCAATGCTCAGAAAATCTAAATCTTCATCAATAAAATATTTAAGATCAAAATCTTCATGGGTGACCACAAGAACAACGACCTGATTCTTTGCAAGGTATTCTGATATGGTCTGCATGACAAGTGTGCGGGTTTTAAAGTCGATATGCGCGAAAGGTTCATCCAGCAAAAGGACTTTTGGTTTTGAGATAAGAGAGCGAAGAATGTCCATCCGCTTCATTTCACCTGAGCTTAAATTTCTTGGCAATTTTTCCAAAAGTTCAAAAGGAAGAAGAAGCTTATCCATGTAATTTTTAAGTAAATAATTATCGTCAACTGCCCCAAAGCTTTGTTGGGGATAGATCTGAGTGAATGAATCCCTGATTGAAAGATCCGGGAAAAAAGCAAAACGGGAATCCTGCTGTACAACGCTCATTTTTTTTCGGAAAGGTTTAAATGCGACAGGGTCATTTCCGTTTTCCTTTTGTTTCAGTTCCACAAGATTCTGTTTGTCCAGAACTATATTTCCGGTGGTCCCGTCAATAAGACGAAGAATAGATCGGATCATGCTTGTTTTGCCACATCCACTTGGGCCTAAGATTCCATATATTATTGACTCAGAAAATTTCATACTCAGCTTTCTGAATGCATAAAAGTCATGTTCACCAAATAACCCCCTGATCTTGTAATGTTGTGATACTTTTTGAAGCTCCAGCCCCGGGCCTGTGATTTCTTTCGGCTTTGGTTTTTCATACCCGGAGCTTTCGGGAAGGGCATCCAGGTATTTTAATTGACCATCTTCAAGTGCTATGATTGTATCCATGGAAAGCGCTCTGACAAAGTCAATATCATGGCTTGCCATCAGAATGGTTTTGTCTTTTTGGGTGAGTACCTCTTTGTTGAGAAATTGGATAAACCGTTTGCGAAGGTTGCGATCCAGATTAACGGTTGGTTCGTCTAGATAAAGCAGGCCTCCCTGTCTTGAGAGGAGAATCATCAGTGTTATTCGCTGGAGTTCGCCTCCGCTAACTTCGTCAGGGTAGAACTTGGTAAATTTTTTAAAGTCTATTCCAAAGTACTCTTTGAGTCTTTGTTCAATGAGATCATGGGAATCCGGTGCAAGAAGCTTCAGGTTCTGTTCAAGGGAAAGGGATGGGTTCATGGCCTGGGCACTTTCTGCAGGAACAAACACAATTCCTTTTTGCCTGATTTGGTTCCAGGTTTTATAGTTGGTTTTGACACCATCTTGGTAGGCATAAAATCCATTCAGTTTCATTGAACCAGTCAGTTTAAACGGATAGGCAGGCAGCAATCCTGCCAATGCATTGAGAAGAACTGACTTGCCTGTACCGGTCATGCCTGTTATCGCGGTTGACGTTCCAGGCTCAGGTATAAAGGAGTCGATATTGAAAAGCGTTCTATCAAAAAGGGTTACAGAAAAGTTATCAAGTATCAGCGGATATGATTTCATATTTCATTCTCCTTACTGTTTGTAAGGATAAGAAGAAATGCAATGCTTATCATGACAAGAGGCAGAACCGGAAGCCAAAAAAGAAGAGGAGATCCTCCTTGGAAAAGGGCATCACGGTTTGCAGCAATTAAGGCGCCTGGACTTGCATGTGCCGGTGTCCCATAACTGCCGAAGCCCAGCTGGATGATAAAACCGAATGAACAATCCAAAACAAGTATTTTCAGGAGAATCCCTGCAGCTATCCGTTTAAAAGCATGGCGCATGACATCTGTTCCCATGAGTACGGCAAGTATTTTTCTTCGTCTGAACCCATATGACCGGAATGAAAGGCTGTATTTCTGGTAATATAATTCACCCAGCGGAAGGGTGATTCCCCGTATTGATTCCGGCAGGATTGTCAGAGTTGCAGCAAAAACGAAGATCATGAGAGAAACAACAGAAGAAGAAGCCTCAGAGTGACTGGCAAGATAACCTGATACCGGTGCATAAGAAAAAAGGACGATCAATATGGCCGGAACTGATTCTATTGCCTCAAGAACCGATGCTATAATTTTACCGATAATCGACCACAATATGCTGATATATCCAAGGGTTAGCGTGATTGATGCCGCAAACAATAGTGTAGCCAAAAGGGTAATGGAAAGCTGTTGGAATGAAAGAACCAAGGACGAACGATAGGCAGGCGTAAGATCTGTAAGTAAACCATCTAAGATTGAAGGCACCCAGACAGCAAGAAATGGTGATACCAAGAGAAATATGCAGAAATTCTTCAGATAATTAAATGGCTTTTTCATACAACCTCGGATACAAAAAGAATAAGACCGTCTTGACTGCAAACGTGACAATCGCGTTTACGCAGAGCAGTATAAACACACTGGCAATGAGAAGATCCGTGTTTCGGACAAGAAGAGCATCCAATAGGGTACTTCCAAGGCCTGGGAAAGAGAAAATGATTTCAGCAATGGTGACCCCTCCGATAATCGCCGGAACCTTTCCGGCAAGATAAGGTATAAATCTGGGAAAACTTGACGAGAGCAGATATCCTGAGAATGTGCCCGGAAGGGGAAACAGCCTGCCCAACGGAAGTCCCAATGTGCTGAATACCATGGTGTGGGTGGTACCCATCTGGCGATGCATATCTGTCAATAAAAATCTGGAAGCGTCCCACCCAAGTCCTCCAAGGGTGATGGTAATGAAGGCAATCAGCAAAAACGGGGCATTATTCCCATAGCTTTCTCCAAATACCCAGAAGCCAACAAATAAGGGAATAGCTGCCAGCAAAATTGAAATAGATTTCCCGAATACTAGAAATTTTGGTATGATTTTGTTCCCATGTTTTTTCTCAAGATACTCAGTTGTTGTTGAGATCGCAGCACATGACAAGGCGATAAGTACAAGAATAACCAGAGATATAATGGCAAGCGGCAGTGTAATTCCTGCTCCAGACATGATTATGGCAGATGCACTGTATCCGGGATGTGCCATTGAAAAATCAGTAGAACCGGTTAAAAGCAGTAAAAATGAATAACCCGCTTCTGCATATTTTTCAATGGGTACGCCAATAGCGAGAAAATACAGGGATACAAGCCCCATTGTCCCCAATATGGCGAACAAAATGCCTCGCAAGAGGAATTCATAGACAAAAAATCTAATAAATCTCAATTTATAAACCTGACAATGACCAGTTTTCAGCTGAAAGAAATGGATTATCTGAAGTAATGACAATGTTCTTTATTTTGCGGGAATATACATCCTTTTCAATAGTAAACAGATATACTGCGGGAGCATTCGATAAAATCAGATTATGAATTTGCCGGGTTACCTGTGTCCAGTCATGCATAATAACGGTTTTGTCCCAGGTATCAAACAACTTGTCCAGTTCATAGTCCCGTATTCCGGAAATGTTATACATGCCATCTGAGCGATACCATTTGTCTGAATCTGAATACAGATTATCGAAACCGTCACAATAAAGAAGGGCAAGCTCATAGTCTTTCTCCACAAAGACAAGGCGGTTGAACACCTGGTCTCCTGTTCTTTTGGCTGTAACGGTTAAGCCAATGTTGGCATATTGTCTTACCAGGCCCTCGGATATCTGTTTGCCGAATTCACCCAATGAATCGGGATATAAAAGGATAGCAGTCTTTTCATTTATCCCTCCGGACACGGCCAGTTTTTGTGCCTTGGTAATATCATACGACATTGTATCTTCCAGAGGCTTAATATTGTATTCCTTCATATTTAGAGAAAACAGATTACTGGGGAAAGGACCGTAATTGAGAACAGCATCTTTTCTGTCTGTTACTTTGGGAACAAGGATAGACCTGTCCAGAGAAGTGGAAAGTGCTTTGCGAGCATAAACATTGTTGAATAACGGAGCGTTTGAATTAATGGCCACTTTATAGAATGCATAGGGAATATACCAATTGATATCAACACCTGATATACCTTCAATCTTTGGGCGGTCCAGTGGTGATGTTTCAAGAATCAGGTTTATGCGTCCTTTTCTAAACTCATTGAGTCGTATAACCGGATCAATGGATTTTCTGATGACAAGGGTTCCGGCAGCAGGGACGCGCTTAAAATAACCCAGATTTGCGCTGAAGGTCAGCCACTTCCCGATCTCCCAGGAGGCCATCTTAAAAGGGCCTGTTCCGATTGGCTGGACAGCAAATAAGCGTTCATTCTCTCCGGAGCGAAGATTAAAGGCAAGTTTTTTCCCATTATAGGTCTCAGGAATTATTTTAAAGGTTAATACAGGAAACGCGCGAAAAGGCGGAATTGGATTATTAAATAAAATTTGAACTGTTTTATCGTCAATCGCCTTTACATCCTTGATAAAAGACAGAAGATATTCCCGTTTAGGGGATTTATTGACGGGTTCGACATAGGCTTTGTAAGAAAAAACCACATCTTTTGCAGTTACCTCAGTTCCATCATGCCAATTCATTTGCCGCAGGGTTGCAGTGTATATTTTCTTGGTCACGGGGTCCTGTGTAATGTTTTCAGCGATGGCAAACTCAGAACCTATTGTTCTGCTGGCTGCATCAACTTCAAAATTGACAAGACCATCAAAGACAAGTTCATTGGCATTGATCGCCTGGGTATTTTGTTCCAGAATAGGATTAAGTGAGTCGGGAAGATTCGACGTCCCGATAACAATTCCCTCCGGTGCTTTTTCCCAGGGAAAAAAGAGTAGAACTACAATCCCTATAATTACTATACTGACGATACCAATTATAATAGCTTTTTTCTTTTTATTTATCATTAGCGCATCCTCGTTATAAATGAGCTGTAAATGACAGTCTCACCCTCATACTTTGAATTTTTCCCTTCGGGTACCACAATGTAATATTTGGACGAAGGAAGCTGACTCCCGGCGTTCAAAACGGGCCATGAATATCCCGTTTTGTAACTTCGGTTGACCAGATCGTTCAGATTTTTGATCCGTGTCCCGGATTTCGTATTTTCTCCAAAGACTCTGATGGGCCTATTATCTTTCATGGTAATGACCAGATCATTGAGCTTATCTTTGGGAATGGAAACCATACCCCACCAGTAATGAGAATTTTTCTTAATTGTTCCCCGGAGATGGGCCGGCCGGCTTTTTTTATTGCCCTTTTTCCCGCCTTTTTCAGGATTAAAAAGCCCGATCATTAAAGGAAAGACAGGTTTACCACGGCTGGCAATATTCCTTGCAGTCCTGATTTCACGTTCAACCTGGGCGATTTTGCTGTCAAGAGTTTTTTTCTGTTTCTCAACCTGTCTGAGCATTTTGCTGTCAATAACCGACGGATATCTGCGATTAAATGCCTCCATTTCTTTGTATGCTGTCTCTATATTGGATTTGATCTCTTTTTGAAAGGCGAGGGTTTCCTTGAGTGTCATGGAGCCAAGCTTGCCACCTTCAGGGACCCGGGCAAATTCTTCACCAATACGATCCTTGAAAGAATATTGACGTTCCCGCAGTGTTCGTCTCGATTCAAGGCGGACCCTCTGGATTTTTTTCTTGAGTCTGCCGTCTGCATAAGATACGGCTTTATTCTCCTGCAGATCCTCATCAGCAGCCTTCTCTTTTAGTTCTGCTCTGGTCTTTTGAATGGAGATAACGGCACGCTCGTACCCGTCTATTTTATCATAAAAATTTTCAGTTGAACGGATTTGTTGGAGATTTGAATTGATCTGGTTTTCTTTATTTTTATATTCTGTCACGATTTCAACTTCACTCAGCAGGGGTGCCGTTTGTTTTGATTTACCATATCGTTCTTCAGCCTGGGTGATGATGTTCCGGGCCATATCAATTTTATTTTTGTCAAGCAGCGCCCTAGTACGACCGGCTGCCATGGCAGACATCTTTTTGGCGGTGGGTTTTGGAATTTTCAGGACCGCTGGAAGAGAGACATAGGTTTTGTGTAATCGATTAAATGCAGAGAGGTATTGTGATTCTTTTCTTGGAGGAGAAGACACAATATCATCCAGATCTTTTGTTGCCTTTTTATACTGATCAATATAGCTGATATAAACCTCTCGTTGTTTTTTATTTTTAAGACTTGACCAATAATGGAGTGCTGCTTCAGGATTCTGCCTGTTCCAAGCAGTAATACCCTTGTCCAGTATGGTTTGTTTTCCGGTTCTCGTGGTATCTAATGTTGCACACGAAACCATAAACAATAGTGTTAAAAATAATGCACTGATATGTGTAAGTGATATAATTTTATTCATTTAAAGCCTCCCTTACAAGCCTGAATCCCACATCCCCATACTGTTTTGAAGGATCAAGCTCTTTGCGGTTTGAAACTCGAAGTTCATTGGGTCCATCCATCCATGATCCACCTTTAACAATAATTTTTATCTTTCCTTCACTGGTTTGCTCCACAGAAGATGTTGATGTCCATTGCCATACATTACCTGCCATATCAAATAACCCAAAAGCATTAACGCCATTTTTAAAACTTCCCACAGGGGATGTGCCATCATAACGGTTGTTTCCGTTATAGTTGGCCCGGACATCATCTTTGGGTGACTCATCACCCCAGGGATAAATGCCTTCCATGCCGCCACGGGCTGCTTTTTCCCATTCATCTTCAGTGGGGAGACGTTTTTTTATATCAAAAAGTGTGTTTAACCATTCGGCATAGGCCTGGGCTTCTTTTTGTGAAATCCCTACCACAGGATGATCCTCATTGCCTGCATCAGAATCATCCCAAAAATCAGGGTATTCAGATTCGGGGATTTTCATGTCTTCAAGATACACACGGTACTGCCCGTTGGTTACAGGGAACTTGTCAATACTAAAAGCACCAACTGTTACTTTTCTTGGCTCTTCATCCAGTTCGGCACGTCTGTCCTGTTCAACCGACCCGGCAGTAAATTCTCCCCCAGGAATCTCTATTTCATTTATAAAGAATTTTTTTATATCCTTAAAATGACGGAATTGAAATTCCCAGTCAAAGGCATTGTCTAAAGATTTAAGAAAAAGAGTATCATCACTTTTTTTAGAAAAAGCGGGGGTCAGAAGGAGGTTAACATATTTATCTATGAGGTCAGGGTCATTGGGAAATTTAAGAGAGACTACCCCTTTAGAATCCGTAAGGCATATTTCTTCCTCTGATTCTACTTCAGGGGCTGTCCATTTGGCTGAAAGAGGGAGAGACCCGACGGGTTTCCCATCAGCCGAAAGGAAAGTAATATCCAATACAGAATCATCATTGATAAAGTTCTTATCAAGATTCACTGTCGGTTGAATTAAGGACAGATGTTCTTTGAACCAGTTTATGATGGAATCGGAAAATAAAGCCGACCCCTGTTTGGTTGTTGTCAATGAGGAATAAAGACCTTCACTATGAAGCCGGGTAAGAATAGCAACCGCAACATTCAGGCGGTCCAAACTGGATTTTTCAATGTTGAGCACCGAATCCCCAAATTCAGCTGTCAATTCTGACCGCAGGATCGATTCATGGCGGTCTTTAATTATTTTCCATTCGGACCGTTTCAGCCGAAAGACAACAACAACCTTTCCTCCTTTTTTTTCAGTCGTATATGGAGATATTTTAGGCAGATTAAAAGATTTGGCCATTTCAGAAGTGATAATTGGTTTTGACCTTAAATAGGACTGGGTTGCTTGTGTTTCAGCAAGAGCAGAAGCGATAAGATCATTCCGAGCCAATTCTTGTGCCTCTTGTTTCTTCTTTCCACTTCCTGTGCCGTAAATATATTCCGGTTCTCTTTCAAAAGTAACAACATCAACAGATGCACAGGATATAACAAACAACATACAAAATATTAATGCAATAAATGATGCAGAAACCATTTGTATTTTGTTTTTCATTTTTTCCTCCTTTTAACAGATATTGCTAAATCCACCTTCCCTCTTTGTATTTTAACTTAAAAATAAACCGATAGGAAAATCATTTTTACGTAAAACTCTTAGTAAACTTATAGGTTGTCGAATCTCCTGATTTTTGATGAAAAAACTGTTGAAAACTTTTTTAAAATGTTTAAAACCTAAATAAGTTATTAGCATAGAAAAACGGTAGCATATTAAAAATAAAAAATCTATAATTTAAACTAACTTCAAGAATGGATCAAAGAAGGGGTGAGGTCTAGGGTTTGGGTCTCACCCCTTCTTTGATTTATTGAAAAGAACAGGGTAATAAAATTGGCTGACGCAACGGAATTTTATGCTTCTGCGGTATATAAAGGGGATAATGGCTGTAGAATAGATCATTGGGAATAAGAGGATAAAAGCCCTCCAATCCCAAAACTTGAGACCTATAGCGAACGTTTGCCAGTAAATAGTTGCTGTGATATAATCAGGCTTCAAAATATCTTGTGTTACAGGTCATAAGAAATAGCTCTGATTTGAGCAGTTTTAGAGCAATCTAGTGACACACAATGTGACACACTTTGATGTTTTTTATATCAGTGATTTGAAAAAGTGCTGGTATATAGGACGTGCCGGAGTGGCGGAATTGGCAGACGCAACGGACTCAAAA
>DBOL01000090.1:3722-29239 GCA_002299555.1 Candidatus Aminicenantes bacterium UBA647 | reverse complement strand
GAAGAGGGTTCAGTCTTAGAAGTATAAAACTTGCTGCATATGCGTGGTTTTATAATATGCTTCTCTCATTGATCATCTATTTTGGTTTCTATATGGTCTTTGTGATCTCTGCAGGGAAATCGATGATAGCAGAAAAGATCGGAGTCTATGGATTGTTCACTGCACTTCTTGATATATTCAATAACTTCCCCGGGAGCTTTACGCTGCTTGTATCTATATGTTTCTATTTTGCAATACTATATGCCATTGTATCAATATTTATTTCTGCCGGTATATTTTCAGTTATGCTGGAAGAGGAGAAGGCAACTTTTTTTACACTTTTATCCGCCTCAATTGACAATTTTTTCAAGTTTTTGAAAGTGTTTTTGATAAATGTTATCAATTTTGCTCTTGCACTTATCCCGATGGCATTTTTAGTTTTTGTCTTCTGGATGACACTGGAGAGATCATTCAATGAAACTCTATTCGGGGTATTCATAGTTATATTTTTTGTAATTGCCATGATATTGCTGCTTTTTTCTGTTGCTATATATGACTATTCACGAATAATCAGGCTAAAGGATGGGAAAAATGTTTTCTTCTCATTCAAAGAAGGAGTCCGGTTTGTCTTTAAAAACAAAAAAAGCATTCTCCTTCTCTTCCTATTCTATTTTATTTCAAACGGAATACTATATATTGTGTTCAAATTGTTTATGAGTGTGGCCGAAGATTTACTGGGGATGATAATTGTGTTTATTCTCTACCAGGCGTTTGTACTAATCAGATATTTTCTCAAGATCATAATAATAAATGGCGAATTTGAATTGATCAGGATTCCTTATACTGAGACCCAATAACTTTAAAGAACAGGATTCGTATGCTCCTGTTACGACGAAACATGAAAAAAGAACATAAGATTGATCTGCTCACTGGTGATCTCAAAACAATCATCATCAGACTGGGAACTCCAATTGCGATAGGTTCAGCAGTACAGATGCTGTACAATCTGGCTGATACTTATTGGTTGGGAAGGCTGGGGCGAAGTGCCATATCTGCCCCTGTTATCTCATTTTTTGTACTATTCCTTCTGGTTGGACTTGGAATCGGTTTCTCAATAGCCGGGACATCACTCGTTTCACAATATATCGGTGCAAAGGATAGAGACAGTGCCAACAAAGTATCCGGTAATCTCCTTTTTGTTATGAGTGTAATTTCCATTGTTGCAGTTTTAATATTATTGCCATTCAGCAGTGAGATTTTCAAACTTTTGAAAACTCCTGAAGACGCACTTGTCCAGACAGTCTCATATTTCAGGATCTCCCTTTTGGGGATGCCGCTGGCTTTCCCTTTCTTCGTTTTCTATTCTGTTTTTAACGGATTTGGAGATACGAGGACTCCATTAATGATCGAGTTGTTCTCGGCGTTAATAAATATAATTCTGGACCCTATTTTTATTTTTGGTTATTTTGGTTTCCCTGCCCTCGGTGTTAATGGTGCTGCTCTGGTTACCGTCGGCTCAAGAGCTATAGCATCGGCAGCCGGACTATATATCCTGTTTTCAGGAAATCGTGGATTGAAGATCTCTCTGAAAATGTTGATCCCGGAAAAGAAAATTATCAGAATGATAATGCGAACCGGATTTCCAGCCGCTTTAGGGATGGCGGGAGCATCAATAGGGTTTATAGTTCTGCTTGGATTTGTGAATCAGTTCGGTACAGCCGTGATTTCTGCATATGGGATCATGTCCAGGATCGTTCATTTTTACACAATGCCGGCAATGGCTATAGCATCTGCAGTTACCGCTATAGTCGGTCAAAGTCTTGGTGCCGGAGATGTCAAGAGGGCATCATTATCAGTATTGACAGGAATAAAGCTTATGCTTCTCATTTTAACACCCTTTATAATTCTATCTACTTTTTACGGTAAATATTTCACGGCATTTTTTATTCCCGGTGATAAGTTGGTTGAAGGTATCAGTTCGTCAATGTTTCTTATTATTTCTCCATCAGTCCTTTTTTTTGCACTCGGTTCTGTACTTAACGGGGCATTTCAGGGATCAGGTTATACAATCCCGATCATGGTATCGAATATTCTCCGGATCTGGATGTTCAGGATCCCGATCGTATACTTTATTTCGTTTATCCTGCTCAAAGGCCCGGGGAATCCCGGAGCGCACAATGGTGTGTGGTGGGGGATGTTCTTCTCAAATATTTTTGCATTTTTTATTATTTTATTATGGTATTTGTCAGGGAAGTGGAAAAAGGTTCGTATAAATGATAAAAATGAGAGTATAGGTGTTAATGATGAGTGAAAGATCTGAAAAAAGTAAAAAGAGAAAAAAAATATTATCAGAAAAAAGTCTCGCCTTCATGAAAGAAGAGCTTGAAAATCTTAACGAGATCGTTGGTGCTATAAAACCTTCTTCCGGTGAACTTCCGGAGTTGAAAAACATTGATATTTTCGGAGGTTCTCTTCCGATGAATGGGATAGCAGGTGGAGATCACATTATCTATATCGATTTCAACAAGAGATATGATATTGATGTCAGGATAAACGACGCATTAGAGAATGGTGAAGTTAAGGTTGCTGAAAGGCTGAAATGTCTCAAAAATAAAGCAGGAATTCTTATTGCTGACGTCTCGGGCCACAAACTGACCGATGCTTCAATGGCCGCAATGCTTCATCAGGCGTTTATGGTTGGCGTTCTGTACGAATTGAAGATCTTCGGAGAAGTAACAAGTGAACTTTTTGAGATATTAAATTCAAGGTTTTATAAATCATCTGCTTTTTCAAAATTTATAACTATGATCTATGGAGAGATATCGTCAGACGGAACTTTCCGATTTATAAATGCCGGACATCCTTCACCTGTGGTTTTTTCAAATAAGTTTGATAAGCTAATGAAGGTATGTTCAAAGAAGGCTCTCTCTTTCCCTCCTGTGGGGACCCTTCCTTCGGTCGTAGATATTGATTCAAGCCGAAGCAAGAGTCGCCTTGGATTTAAAAAGAGATATTCTGTGAATAAAATTCATCTGATGGGGACAGGTGATATTTTGATCCTTTTCACTGATGGGCTCATGGAACATGGCATTGATGTGGATCTCCTCTATTTTGAAGATAGGCTGGAAAAGATCGTCAGAGAGGCAAAAGATCTTTCATCAAAAGATATATATCAGAGAATACTTGAAGATATGCAGGCCTATGCAGACCCTTCAGATGATATAAGCTTTGTAGTAATAAAAAAGAGCTAGTCCTGATTTAACTGAAACTAATTTTTTTTAATCTTTTTTCTATCAGTTCAAGTTTATGTTTAATATGAATATTTTGGAGGGTGTTATCCTTTATCAGAGCTGACGCATCTCTGCTTGCTTTGAAGTAGAGTTCAGGATATTCTCTGATATCGGAAATTCGAAAGTCCAGATATCCTGATTGTTCAGTCCCTGCTATATTCCCGCCTCCCCTCATGCCGAGGTCCTTCTCGGCTATCTCAAATCCATTAGAGGTCTCCTTTATTATCCGGAGCCTTTCACTACCGGTATCAGTTATTCTGGAGGAAGGGAATAGATAACAGAATGATTTTTTGTCTCCACGTCCGACACGTCCCCTCAGTTGATGCAGCTGGCTCAGGCCGAACTTGTCTGCATCTTCTATTACCATTATTGTTGCATCACGGATATCAATTCCCACCTCAATAACTGTTGTTGATATAAGTATTCTTATGTCACCATCAGAAAATTTACGAAACACTGTATTTCTCTCTTCCGGGCTGATCTTACCGGAGAGCATTCCGAAGGGGACCCCTTTGAACATTCTTTTGAAGAATGGGGTTTCACTTTCCAAAGATCTGAGATTTCTAAAACGGTTAGAAGCAGAGATAAGAGGGAGGACAATGAATACTTTTTCGCCTTCCTCAGCCCTCCTTTTTACTTCGGAATAGAATTGTTCACGGATATCCTGCTTCAGGATGAGAGTTTCGATGGGGAGTCTGCCTTTCGGCATGGATCTTATTTCGCTGACATCCAGGTCTTTATAGAGAGAAAGGAGCAGGGTTCTGGGGATTGGTGTAGCTGTAGTGACCATCAGATCAGCTTTTTCTCCTTTGTAGAATAGAGCTGCCCTCTGAGCTACACCGAATCGGTGCTGTTCATCGATAACTATAGCCGATAAATTATTGAAGATTATTTTGTCGTTTATCAAAGAGTGAGTTCCGAATACTATCCGGATCTTCCCGCTATTAAGGTTGCTAATGATCTTTTTTCTTTCTGATGCGGATGTGTTTCCGGTCAATATTGCAATGTTAATCCCCTTGAAGAATCTTGCAGCATTTTCGAAATGCTGGCTGATCAATATCTCAGTAGGGGCAAGGAAAGCTCCTTGATATCCGTTTTTTACAGCAAATAACAGGAAGATGAAAGAGATAATGGTCTTGCCTGATCCAACATCGCCCAGAAGGATCCTCTGCATTGTGAAATCGCCTGTCAGATCGGATTTGATATTTTCAACTGACTTCTTCTGATCTGAGGTTAGCTGGAAGTTTACATGGTCCCTGATTATTTTCTCAGGATCTGAAATGGAATATTTTCTCTCCCTGATAATCTTACCTGACTTTTCTCTGATATAAGCTATCTCAAGTTGAAAAAAGAGAAATTCTGTATAAATGAATCTCTCCTTTATCTTTTCCAGTTTAAGATCGGAAGAAATGGGAGAGTGGATCTTTTCGAGTGAATCCCAAAATGGTTCGAACTTGTATTCTTTTACCAGATGTTCGGGCAGAATATCATTCGAGTTATCTTTCTGAACAAAGATATGTTCAATAAAATTTTTAACTGCCCCGCTTCTTATAGCTCCGATATTCTTATATACCGGAATGATCCCTTCTTCAGATTTCAGTATTCTGGGATTCTCAATCTTTTTCTGAATTCCCTTAACAAGGACTTTCCCATATATTCTCAATTGATCTGAGGCTCTTATCAACTCCATCATATAGGGTTTATTAAATATCGCCATATCCACGGGAACTTCTCCTATGGTTCCTGAAATATTGATGATGGAAAGCCTCCTCCTGTAATTTCTGTAAAGGCTGGAGCTTTTTATATCGATCAGATAGACTTTCTCGATCCCGGGTTCGATGATGTTGTCAGTTTCTGATGTGTCTATATAGTATTCAGGGAAATGATTGATAAGGTCATAGACATTATTATATCTGTATCTGTTAAGGATCTTTAGATATTTCTCACCTACTCCTTTGATTATACGGGGAGATGAATCCAGAAATGGGATCAATAGAATATTATCAGTTTTTTGTGATCTGTTTTTACGTTTTTAATCCCCGGGAGAAGCCTGAACCAGTCGAACATTGATTTTTTGATCCTATAACCGGCCTGAGCTGCACCGAAAGCCTCATCAAGAATTTCAGGGGAGAAAGAAGTTCCATTTATCCTTACTTTTTCAAAATCATACCTCATTCTGTAGTTGCTGCAGTAAACCTGACCTTCAAAATCGATCTCAAAATCTTTAAGGAAGGATGGGATCTTAGAATATTTTTCCCCCTTAAGTAAAATTTTCATGTTACCGCCAATATAATTGTTTTTCCCAAGTTCCAGTTTTATATATTTCACTTCCCTTGCATATTTTCTAGTGTATATAAGATTAAGATAAGAATTAAGATCTTTTTGTGAAAATGTTACATTTTTGAGTATTACACTTTCTGTTTTCCTCGTAGATATCCTTTTAAGGTATCCGTCTATCCTTTTTGCCCTTTCAAGAGAAAATTCTGCTGGAGTAAGGAAGAGAGGGATTACAAAAAATATTATCAATAATTTTTTCATGTGAGAATTTTAACTCTTCTTCCCTCTATTTTCAATTTATTTTGAAAAAAGAGTCGTATAACTTCAGAATAGATCCGATGCTCTTCAGATAAGATCCTTGTACTTAGCGACTCTTCAGAGTCGTCCTTTTCAATCCTGACTCTTGCCTGCATGATTATCGGACCTGAATCCACACCTTCATCTACGAAGTGAACAGTACAGCCGCTAACTTCTGCTCCGGCTTCCAGCGCCTGTCTCTGAGCTTCAAGTCCCGGGAATAATGGAAGTAGTGATGGATGGATGTTTATAATTCTGGCCGGGTACTTATTTATGAGAGTGGGAGAAATGATCCTCATGAATCCGGCAAGGCAAATCAGGTCAATCTTGAATTTTTCGAAAAGTTCAATAAGCTTTTTTTCATACGCAGTTTTTGAAGAAAAATCACGGGGTCTTACAAAATTTGTCGGTATCCCGAATTCATCCGCGGTTGTTAACCCTTTCGCCTTCCTCTTATCGCTTACAACCAGAGCAATCTCATAAGGGGAATCGGCACTAGTGGAGTTTTTATAGATGGCCTCAAAGTTTGAACCTCTTCCGGATAAGAGAACAGCGATTTTTCCTTTTCTGGTATTCATATGATATGGATTTGATTAAGTGTGCCGAAGGGGGGACTCGAACCCCCACAAGATTGCTCTCACAAATACCTGAAACTTGCGCGTCTACCAATTCCGCCACTTCGGCAATATTAAAATTATACCACAAAAACCTCTGACTAATCCACTGACTAATCCAGATATTGAATGTAACGTTTTGGGGACGGTTCCATTTTTGTTTCATTTTTGATTTTTAATAAAAAGTTTTTTATATTTTGGATATGGACAAATATAAAGTTAACAAAAATGGAACCGTCCCCAAAATGTTTCATTTTGTAATTGGTTGAAATAAAGAATTTCGTGTGCTACGATTGTCAAAATAGTGACACTGAGTGAGGAAAGATGAATAAATTATTTTTAACAATTATTGTTTTCACAATTTTCATATTTCCATTGTCTCTTTTCCCACATGGAGTGGATATTTCCATGATCAATGGTGGAACAGGTATCGAGGCGAAATACGGCTCGGGAGATCCAATTTCATACGCAGAGGTGATCGTATATTTTCCTGAAAGCGACGATGAGCCTTTTCAGAGCGGAGTAACAGACAGGAATGGTCGTTTCCTTTTCTTCCCTGATGTCGATGGGAAGTGGAAGGTTGTCGTTAATGATGGAACCGGACATGGAGGAATATTCTATATCACTGTAAAGGACGCTGTTTCTGTTCAGGATAAAACTACAGATAAATCTGCCGGCAGAGGAATTAATATATTGTCCGGTATTATGGTCATATTCGGTTTCACAGGAATCCTCTTTTTTCTTTTGGCCAGGAGAGAAAGGAAAGGGAGAGGGAATGCACATTCCTGACGGATTTCTTTCGCTTCCTGTTATAATCTCAACAAGCGCAGTATCTGCCTCTTTTTTATACCCTTCAATAAGAAAACTTGACAAAGAAATAAGACCGGAGAGGATACCTCTTATGGGATTGTCAGCAGCTTTTGTATTTACTGCGCAATTATTGAGTTTCCCGGTTTTCGGTGGGACATCAGTGCACATCACAGGTGCAGTTCTTATATCAATTCTTCTCGGCCCGTTGTCGGGATTGGTGATAACTACTTCTGCAGTTCTACTCCAGGCATTTCTTTTTCAACATGGGGGAATCGTAACCTTGGGGGCGAATATCATGAACATTGCTGTTGTTCAGGCTGTTCTGGGTTATTATATTTTCAGAATATTTTCTAATAAATTTTATATTCAGGGAGCATTTATTGCGGCTTTTTCAGCAGTATTCATAGCTGCTGCAATTTGTGCAATTGAATTAATAGTTTCAGGAACAATCCCGTTTAAATCCGGAATGATAGCCATGCTTACATCTCATTTATTTGCAGGTATTGGTGAAGGTTTTGTAACTGTCCTGATCCTGAGTATGATCAAAAAATTAAAGCCGGGATTACTTGAGTTAAAAAAAATATGAGGCACTCATTCTGGGATCACTTCAGCGGACTTGAAAGTCCAATCCACAAGTTATCCCCGGGGATCAAAATTCTATTTGTTATATTACTTGTTATTATCCTTACAATGTTGCCGGGATATTATGTATCTTATTTGTCAATTCCTCTTCTTCTGATGCTGATTACAATCTTGATCATTTCAGGTGTCCCTGTTAAACATGTTATGAAGCGGACGCTTGTTATCCTCCCATTGATCTTGCCGGTGATATTACTTAACTCAATATTCATGGAATCAGGATTGAATCACTCTCTGACACTTTCGGTAAGGTCATTTTTAAGTATTTTTTCACTTGTTCTTCTCGTATCGGTCACAAAATTCTCGGATATTATGAAAACCCTTTCCAAGTGGCATTTCCCACGTATAATGATAATGATCCTGACATTTATGTACAGATATTTCTTTCTTCTGACAGGAGAAATGGAGAAAATGATAAGGGCGGTGAAGCTCAGGTCTGGTAATACCAGATGGCCGGAGATATTCAAAATATACAGCCAGATACTTGCGATCCTGTTCATAAAAAGCTATGAAAGGGCGGAACGGGTATATAATGCAATGCTTATGAGAGGATATGACGGAAATGGAGGGTTGCAGTGACGATTGTAGAGGCGAAGGGTATAAGCTATACATATCCTGATGGAATTGAAGTTTTTAAAAACATTTCATTCAAAGTTGCAAAAGGTGAATCTCTGGGGATCATCGGGCCTAATGGAGCAGGGAAGACGACACTCCTGCTTGCGCTGTCGGGCCTAATTAACAATAGTGGTGAGATATCTATAAATGGAGAATTGAAATCTGAAAAAAATATTAATGATATCAGGAAGAAAATAAGTTTTGTTTTCCAGAATCCGGACGACCAGCTCTTTATGCCTCATGTTGAGGAAGATATATCTTTCGGGCTTAGCAAGCTGGGTTATTCGGAAGAAGAAATTAATGAAATCGTAAAAAGATCCCTTAATTCTGCAGGGCTTGATGGATTTGAGTTGAGAAGCAGCCATCATCTGAGCTTAGGACAGAAAAAAAGAGTATGCCTGGCAGCTGCATTTGCCCGCAGTCCGGAAATACTTCTTCTTGATGAACCCTCAAATGAACTTGATCCCGGAGGGAGAAAAGAGCTGACTGGCTTAATAAAGAATTTCAAGGGGACGAAACTAATAGTAAGTCATGATCTGAACATGATTGCCGAGATCTGTAATAATGTAATGATCCTTAATGATAATATTATCAAGGCGTTCGGGGGGTCAAAGCAAATACTATCAGACAAAAAACTGATGGAAATTAATTCGCTGGAAGTTCCGTATATTTATAGATAGCCTGAATTTTATGTCAGATCAGAACCGGTTGAAGTCATAATAAGTTTTCCATGCTTGATCCCTTTAGTACTTGTCAGGAGATCTGTTAATTTTCGGATCTCACTGCTTTTCCCTTTAAGAATTATTACTTCCAGGCAATTCTTGTGATCAATATGAACATGGGTTGAAGAGCGTATAATGTTAAGGTTATTATGCTGAATATTGTTTATAACCTGCGAAAGGTCATTTCTATGGTGATCGTAAACAAGGCTGAAAACACCTACTGTTTCCCTCCCCCCTTCTTTCCATTCTTCTGAGACCAGTTCCTCTCTTATCATGTCCCGTATAGCTTCGGATCTGTTCTTGTATCCTTTTCGATCGATCAGTTTGTCAAATTTTTTCAATAGATCTGAACTAAGTGAAACTCCGAATCTTATAAGTTTTGACATCTGGTTCAACTCCCTTATTTTTTATATATAAATTTTCCGATCCTTCGAATCCGATCCATCTCTTTCTCAGACAGGGGGCCGTCATCGAGGGCTTTCATATTCTCGTCGAGCTGTTCCCGAGTAGAAGGAGCGGTAAAGCAGAGGTCAGTCTTCGGATTTGAAAGAACGAATCTGTAGCATTCTGCCGCGGTCAGAGGTGCTTCACCCGGAGGCATTTTTTTCGGATCCAGAAGTTTCCTCCATGCAGTTGAGGTATAGATAGTAACACCGGGTGCATCTTTTTCCGAAATATTCGGAAATATGTCTCTCTCAGCACCAGTATGAACTGCATTATACCTGAACATCAAAATATCGATCGGGCAATCCGGGTCTGCTGCAAGTTTTCCGAATAATTTCCGGTTATGTCCCGACAATGCAATGAACCGAATCTTACCCTCTTTCTTCAGAAGCATTGCCTTCTCGACCACTCTTCTGGGGAGATAATTGTACCAGCCGAGTAGAAGGACATCTGTGTACTCTGTTCCCAATATTTTTAATCCTTTCTCAACAGAACGGGGAGTAAGGATACCGGAATGGTCATAGGATTGAAAGACTGTAACCACTTTTTCTCTATCCTTTTTACATATACTTTTAAGTGCGTTCCCCATCTTTTTATTTTTAGGGGAGCTCCACAGGAAATAATTTATCCCATATTCATAAAATCCTTTCTCTATTGCTTCAGCGGGAAGTCCGTATGCTGAAGCGATACCGAGCCTGCTGACTTTAAGTCCAGTTTTACCGAGCGTTCTGTATCCCCTGAAATCTTTTGTCATGTATTCTCCCTCTTTATAAATATCCCAACGATTTAAGCGATTCAATATCACTCTTCCTCAGGTTTGGCTTGAGAATGCCAAGTTTTCCTCTCTCCCTTTATTCAGTTCCGGTTAGCTGATATTCTCTCCCGTTGAGGTTGACTGACAAGATGTTGTCATGAGTGAGGATTTCTGCATTAAAAATATATCTCTCTGATCGGAGGGAACTGAACAACAATTTGTCTTCACCATCCTTAAGTTCTCTGGGAAACTTTTTGTCCGCCCCGATTATCGGTGCACCCCAATTTCCGGTGAAATGATCTTCCATAGAGTGATTTTATTATATTATCCCTGTTTAATCAAAACTAAAGGATCAGAGATCATTTCTCAGGTAAATATCAAGAGGCAGGCAGGTGTTCCGGGATGTTGTCTAGGAGGTATTTCATGGTCATGATTTTTTTGAAATCCGGTAAAACTCCTGTGTTTTGATTGACCTTTATTTCCGATATGTTCTGCCCCTCAATATTGAATGAAAGAGTAATATTATCCGAGGAATAATAAAAGACCCCGTTTTCAGTATGAAACATGATCTTTTCGGAATCATTTTTGTGTACGATCTTTTTTGTATTGTTTTCCATGATGATCAGATATACGTTGTTATCATTGTTAAAACTTTCACGGGAGATTGCGATCCTTGGTTTATCCATAAAGGGGCTTCCTGAAGTGGGACAAAAAGTTGTACAATTTCCACAATGGTTGCAGAGATCGGTAATGTTCATAACCTGATTTTGCTGATCGATGGAAAAATTTTCTTTTCCAACAACCTCGATCCCATTTTCTGTTTTCCCAAATACAGGAATATCGATGGAGAATAGATCGCAATTATATGAAATATTGGCTCTGTTGGGGCAGACGGTAATGCAAATATCACATAGCTCATCACATAAGAGACATCTGGATGATTCAGCTACTGCTTCATCGTGGGTCATAGCAGTTATTGCAGGACCTCTTTCGATCCGTTCTTCCGGGGGGAGTTCTTTTAGCGCTTCTCCGAATACCCTTTCAGTTTTTTTCAAACGAAGTTCCTTCAATGGTGTTTCTCTGTCACGATCCATATTTGTATTTTCAAGAGGTATCCCTGATTCCGTTTTAATAATTTCGGCTGCCGCTCTTCCGTCACCAACTGCATTTACTATTGTGGATGTTCCAGGTCCGGCGTCTCCTCCAGACAATATATTTCCGTCCCTTAAGAGTCTGCCTGATCGTTTAAGATCGAGGATGTTGCTTTCGAAAAGGGATGGCTCCGGCCTCTGGCCAACAGCAGGAATAATAGTATCAAAAACAAAGTCCTGCTCTGAATTGTCAATCTTTACCGGATATCTTCTGCCTTTGCTGTCAGGTTCTGCAAGACGGGTTCTAAAACATCTCAGTCCTGAAACTTCCTTGTCTTTGTTATGGATGACCATTTCCGGGGCAATAAGCTCTATCAGATCTACCCCTTCCTCAATTGCAGAGATCACTTCAGAGCTATCAGCCGGCATCTCTCTCTTCGTTCTTCTGTACAGGATCGTAACTTCAGCATCTTTTCCGGCGACTCTCAGTGCGGTTCGTGCTGAATCTATAGCAGTGTTTCCCCCGCCTATAACTGCAATTTTCTTCCCGATCTCAACCTTGTTACCGGATTTTACTTTGGACAGGAACCAGAGTGGATCTAAAACCCCGGGTGAATCGATCCCATCTATTGCAAGTTTTATACTTTCCTGAGCCCCGGTAGAGAGATATACATAGTCATTTCCCCGGCTAAGCCTAGCCAGTTCTTCAGCTTCAATGCAATTACTATATTTAATTTCTATATTCTGATCCAAGATTCTTGATATGTCTTTATCAAGAGCATTATTTCCCTGTCTGAAATCAGGGATAACCTTTTCGATCATTCCCCCCGGGCTATTGCTCTTCTCATAAATCGTTACCTGAAACCCGGCTTCCGAAAGGTATCCTGCACATGTTAATCCCGAGGGGCCTGCTCCAATTATCGCAATAGTGCCTGTCCCCTTTTGAGACAGCTCTACTCTCTTTTTAGATTTATTTCCGTAATTTTCAGCCAGAAATCGTTTAACTTCCCTTATTTTAAGAGGGTTATCATAATTTGAACGTGTACACTTCACCTGGCATTGATGATCACAGACCATTCCGGTCGTGTTAGGAAAAAGGTTGGTTTTGATCACAGTTTCAAAAGCTTCCTCAAATTTTTCTTTTGAGGTTAAATATAGATAATCCGGGACATTCTGAGAGGTGCTGCATGAATCTGTACAGGGAGCTTTAATGCAGTCGAACAGATCCAGTTTTCTTGTCGTCTTGGTATCTCTCTTCTTAAAACCTTCCTTTTTATACTCTTTTGAACATACGGTTTTTTCAGCATAAGATTTGACATTTATAAGTGCAGCTTTACTGACACTATTATTTTTGTTCCCGCTTCTTATTTTTACAAATTCCTCTAACGTGCTTACATGGGATTCAGATACTGCTTCCTCGATCTTCTTGATATATTGTCTTATCCTTCCATAGCCTCCAGGCTTAAGGATATCGGAAGATACAGTTACAGGCATCAGGTTGCATGATAGAATATCTGCAATGTTAAACGCATCTGCTCCGGCTGAAAATGAAATATCGATATCTTCAATGTCATTCCTGAACTTTGAAGCGATATTGATCGAGATCGGATGGAGTGCCCTTCCGCTCATATAAGCCATATTTTCGCTCTTCGGAAATATATCTCCCTGATTAATACATTCAAGTGTGTTCGTAAGTTTCAATCCGAAGAATAATCCCCTCTTCTCTGATATTTCTCTCAGATTCATGACTAAATCGAGTGCATCTTTATATTCAATATCATGTTCAAAAGCTGAATCAGGAATCTCAACATCGTATTCCAGCTCCTTGTTGATGATCTCTCTCACTTTGTCATGGCCGAGAAGTGTGGGATTAAGTTTGATAGTTGTGTGCAGGCCCTCCTCTTCGATGAAATATCTGCCTATCTTTTCGATCTCTTCAGGTGGAGTTCCGTGCATTGTAGATACTGTTATGTTGTTGGATAGTTCGTCGGGGATATCTATTTTCGTGAGCTCCGGAAACTGTTTTGATAACTCTTCAATAAGAGTGTTTTTTTGTTCTGTAGAATTCCTCATTTTCTTAAGGAAGCCAAGCACTTTTGCCCCTCTGATACCTTTAAGGTCGTAGCCTGCACTCATATTGAAGATGAAACCCTGTTCATCTCTGCTGCCTAATCTTAATTCCTGCTTCAGAATATGAATCAGTATCCATGCTTTTAGGTATTCAGTATAAGATTGGTCTATATTTAATTCCTGTGACCATTCGCAATTGTACCCCTCATCTCTCATGTCGATACACGGCTTGGTAACTTCAATATGATCCAGGTCCTGTATCGTTTTTAACTCAATGTATCTGGATCCGGTTAGCCATCCGGAAATAATATTCTGTGCTAATTGTGTATGAGGCCCTGCGGCAAGTCCTACAGGAGTTTCTAACAATTTACCGAATCTTATTAAACGGAAATTATCAGTAACCGAAGGTTTGAAGAATAACTCTTTAGGTATACCGAAAAGATGATCTGTTGCAAGTTCACTTTTTATCCATGAATAAAGTTTGCTGATCTCTAAAGGGGTGAAGCTGTCAGAACTATTCCCAATGGGATCTGTCATTATCCCAATATCCTTCTTTCTGCTCCTCTTTTGATAAATCCATTTAGTACTTCTGACGGGTTCCTGAATTTGTTTGCCATGATCATTGCAGCAATGATATACGGTTTATACCCGGCTTCTACATAAGTGTCTTTTCTATATTTTTCAAAAACTTCAGCATCAACCTCACCATTTTTACATGAAACACCCGAAATATCAGCTGGAAGGCAATGCATATATAATGCTTCTCCATTTTTAGTGTTCTTCATCCTTTCGGCGTTGCACTCCCAATCCATATATTTTCTATTATTTTCCAGACTCTCTTTTTCCAGCAGCTCGAGTCCCTTGGAATCACTTTTCTTCAAAAGTTCTGTCCTTTTTTCCATGGTAGACCAGGGAGCCCAGCTCTTTGGATAAACTATGTCTGCATCTCTGAAAGCTTCGTCCATTGAATCAGAAATTGTAAGGCTTCCGCCTGTTCTCTCTGCATTTTCAGATGAGATCTTCACGACTTCCGGGATCAGGTCATATCCCTTGGGAAAGGCAAGCGAAACTTCCATGCCGAACCTTGACATAAGTCCGATTATTCCCTGAGGAACTGACAATGGTTTCCCGTAAGAAGGGGAGTATGCCCATGTCATTGCTATTTTTTTCCCTTTCAGTGAATCGAGTGATCCGAAATGATTCTTTAAGTGAAGGAGGTCCGCCATAGATTGGGTTGGATGATCTATATCACATTGAAGGTTCACAATCCCGGGACGTTGAGGGAGAATTCGCTCACTGAAACCTTCATCAAGTGCGTCTCCGACCTCTCTCATAAACTTGTTCCCTTCTCCAAGAAAAATGTCATCTCTGATCCCGATCACTTCAGTTAGGAACGAGATCATATTTGCGGTTTCTCTTACAGTTTCGCCATGAGCAATTTGAGATTTTTCCTCATCCAGATCCTGTACTTCAAGCCCGAGAAGGTTAGCAGCAGAAGCAAAAGAGAATCGTGTCCTGGTTGAGTTATCCCTGAACAACGAGACTGCGAGTCCGGAATCGAAACATCTTGTTGAAATATTTTCCCCCCGGAGGATTTTTAATGTATCTGCTATCAGCAACACCTGCTCAAGTTCTGACCTCTCTTTTTCCCATGTAAGGAGAAAATCTTTTCCGAACAGGTTTGATTTTAATTCTTCTATCTCTTTTAATAATTTTTCCGGCATTTTCATTTCTCCATTTACATCTTGTATGCAAATCCGGCATAGAATGCGGATGCTTTGACGAGGTCTTCAACAGGTATCATCTCATTTGGAGCATGAGCCAGTTTTTCGTTTCCGGGCCCGAATCCTATAACAGGAATATCGTATAACCCGTTAATAGTTACTCCATTTGTAGAAAATGTCCACCTGCCGGTTACAGGTGTTTCTCCGAAGAGGTCTGCGAATGTTTCAACACCTTTGATAACCATTTCGTGATCCTCCGGCATCATCCATGTGGGGTAGTATTTTTTCATTCCATATTTAAGTCCTGTATATGCTTCTCCTTCATAGAACGGGACCGTAACTTTTGCATCCATACCTTCAACAATTTTTTCTATTTCGGCGACAGCAATCTCTTCTGTCTCCCCCCATGTCAATCTCCGGTCTATGTGTATCCTTGCAAAATCTGCAACTGCGCACAGGGAAGGGCTTCCTGAAATAAATTCTGAAATTGTAATACTCCCTTTACCCAGGAAGTTGTCATCCTTCAGTCTTTCATTCAACTTTTCTATTTCCAGAGCAACATTGGATCCCATATAAATTGCATTTTTTCCTCTCTCGGGAGCTGACCCGTGGGAAGAGATCCCTTTAAAGCTGACATTCATCTCCATTCTTCCCCTTTGCCCTCTGTAAACATTGAGATTAGTTGGTTCGGTACTAATTACCAGATCCGGTTTGATCCCGTCTTCCTCCACAATATATTTCCAACAGAGTCCGTCACAATCTTCCTCCATAACACTTCCGACAAAATAGATCGTGAGGTCGTCTCTTTCACCAAGTTCTTTAATTATTTTTCCGGCAGTTACAAAAGAGGCTGCCCCTCCTTTCTGATCAACAGAACCACGCCCATGAACGAATCCGTCCTTTATCTCACCGGAGAAGGGATCAAACTTCCAGTTATCGAGATTGCCGGTATCTACGGTATCTATATGTGCATCGAAAGCTAGAATTTTTCCTCCCGATCCGATCCTCCCTATTACATTTCCGAGAGGGTCTATCGAAACTTCATCGAAGCCTGCACTTCTCATTTGTGCTGTAAGGACATCTGCAGCGGCTTTCTCATCTCCACTCATTGACCTGGCTTTTACCAGTTCCGATAATCTTTCCGCTGTATAATCCCTGTATTTTTCTGCAAGTTTTAAAATTTCTTCTGTTCTGTTCATTTTTTCACTCCTTATTAACGAGAAATATAATAGCACTTTTCCGGAATGTTTTGAATCAATAAGCAGCTTAAAAAAGATATTCATGGAATTGTGATAAATAAACTAAATACTGTATAATCCTGTCATGATCGAGAAAATTAATTCACTATTTGCAGGATTGGATGGAATAATCAGAACACCGGGCCCTTCGCTCGGGAACCTTATGGGCAGCAAGAAATGGGTCTCATATTTTGTGATAATCTTAGTAACAGTCTTTATTCTCAGTTTTGTGACATTTCCTTATGCTGCGGATCAGATGTCTGAGATGATGGAGGATTCAAGTCTGGCGGATTATTTTCAGGATCAGGATTTTGATTTCCACTCACTGTCTTTCGGACAGAAAATGTTTGTCCTTATACCGGAACTGGTTTTTGTTTTTATTGTTATCGGTATCGGCGCATTTTTCACCTATCTGTTCTTCGGGATAGGAGGCGCGGAAGGATTATATATAAATTATTTTGCTATTGTAACAGGAGCCTCACTTATAGATATAGTTTTTCCGAAGATGGTTGAAACTATCTCTCTCATATTTAATGTTAAGTTGTTGGGATTTCTTTCTCCTGCTGTTTTTATTCCGGGAGGGGATGCAAAATCGTTCATCCACATCTTTGTATCCAGATTCGATGTTTTTTCTGTCTGGTACGCAATTGCCATTGCGTTGGGAATTGCATATTTCTCAAAACTAGATATAAAAAAATCAATGACAATCTCCGGTATTTACCTGATATTCAAAGCCCTTGTCATCTCCGGTTTCTCTTTCCTGTTCCTGAGTATGGTATAGGAAACAGGCGCTGCTATATCAAATTCGGAGTGTTGAAAGTAATAATTGATGAATCTATTTGTAATTCTTGAGTTCGCGGGCCATGTCTCTCTTCTGGTCACGCTCTTTTAAAACCTGTTTTTTATCGTAAGTGTGTTTTCCTTTAGCAAGAGCTAATTCGATCTTTATTAATCCTTTTTTTGTGAAGTACATTCTTAGCGGGATTAGTGTAAATCCCCTTATCGTGGTTTTCTTTATATATTTTTTTAATTCCTGTCTGTTAAGGAGCAGCTTTCTTTTCCTGAGAGGTTCGTGATTGTTTTCTCCGGCATTTGGATAAGTGCTGATATGTGCATTTAATAATATTGCTTCACCTGATCTGAGATCAACATAAGCATCCTTTATATTTACATTCCCCTCCCTCGCTGATTTCACTTCACTGCCGAGGAGAACCATCCCTGCCTCTATCTTCTCGATGATCTCATATTCATGGTGAGCTTTTCTGTTAATTGCTATATTCTTGTATTCCATAATTATGACATTGATTATATTCGATATTCTGATACAGGTAAAGTGTAATCTAAGAAGATGGACGAGTTTTTCTCAGGCTTATTTCGACAATTTTTCTATTTCCCATCTTTTCAACTTCCATAGTACAGCTTCCGATATTTATCTTGCTCCCCTCTTTTGGAAGTCTTCCGAAAAAATAGGTAAAGAGTCCGGAGATGGTTGTAAAATCCTTTTTCATCGGCAGCTCAATTTCTAATTGATCATTTACTTCGTCAACAGGAAGTTCTCCCCTGATCAGAAAGAGTCCTTTCTCCGGCTGACTGATAGAGCTTTTTCCAATATCAAACTCACCGAGAATCTCTCTGAAAATATCATTAAGGGTAACTACTCCAATTGTTATTCCATACTCATCAAGCACAACAGCCAGATCCTGATTGTTCTTTCTGAACTCTTTGAGGATGTAATTAATTGAGGAATATTCTGAAATAAAAAATGGCTTCACGGCCAGCTCACTGAGTTTTACTTTTTTGATCCCTTTCGTTATAAAAGATGGAAATATTTTTTTTAAATAAATAATTGCAACTATATTATCAAGACTATCTTTGTAGAGAGGGATCTTTGTGATCTCTTTTTCCACTATGACCTGTTTAAAGTGATCGATGTTCTCAGAGATATCGAGAGCAATTATATCAACTCTCGGGGTCATGATGCTTTTTATATCTCTGTCCCCGATATCGAGTATTTCATTGATCATTTTAAGATTGTGGGGATTGTGTTTGAAAAATTGAACCTCAGATGCAAGGAAGTGCTTCAATTCCTCGGTAGTTATATCTTTCTTGCTTTTTTTCTCCTTGCCGGGGATAAGTATGGATGATAACTTAGCAAAGATCTTTACAAACGGATAAAAAAGTATTGAGAAGAATCGGATCGGCAGAGCATAAATAGATGAGAGTTTATCTCCGTGTCTGAAAGCATATGATTTCGGGATTATCTCTGCGAAAACAAGAATTATAAGTGTAGTAAACAGGGTGGAAGATATAAGTATCATTTTATCATCATTGATAAAGATCTTTGTAAAGAAAATAGTGGAAATTGATGCAGCTGCAATATTCACTGCATTATTTCCAATAAGTATGGTGGCAAAGAACTCGTCCGGATGTTTCAGGATCGACAAGAGGAGGCGGGCCTTTTTACCTCCCTTTTTTGCTTTGTGATTCAGGCGAATAGAATTTAGAGAGAGGAGAGAGGTCTCAGCTGAAGAAAAGAATGCACTGAAAAAGACCAGAATAACAAAAGGCAATATATATGATAACATTATTTACTCCGATCCGGATTTTATATTTACCGGACAGGATTTGCAACTATTTTTTTTGTTTGTTGTATATCTGATAAACTATTTTGTATAAAGAAGCACCTATACAGTCATTGATCAACTGAACATCTTTAGCATTTTCAGGTAGTCTCAAAATTCTAGGTGCAAAATTTACGATTCCTTTCATTCCGAATCCTATAAGCTTATCAAGCATTTCCTGTGCAACAGAATCAGGGACTGACAGAAGGGCTATCTTTATCTTATTGTTTTCCTTGAGGAACTCTCCCAATTTATCAATATGAAGGACGGGGATCTTTTTCTCTTTAAGTTCCAGGATCGTACCAACGAGTTCCGGTTTTTTGTCAAACAGTGCTCTTACATTAATATTCCTGATCCTGAAGAGTTTATATTCAGAAAGTGCTCTTCCAAGACGGCCGGCACCGATTACAACAACCTCAGCTCCTTTGTCAATAGAGAGGATTTTCTTTAGTTCTTTGAATAGGCGTTTTACCTGATATCCTTTTTTTTGTTTTCCTACAGAAATTCCCAGATAGAAAAAGTCCTGCCTTACCTGATTGCAGGACACTCCAGTGATCTCTTCCAATTGTTTTGAGGATATGTAGTCGTCACCCGGAAGGTCCAGTTTCAATAAAGCTTCGTAGTAAAAGGAAATTCTGCGAATCACTCTTAAACTTATCTTTTGTTTCATAACCTACCCCTTTTTATTGTTCCAAGTCCAACTATATTGCAGCAGCTATAAAAAGTCAAGTATTTAACGATATTAATTTGTTAAAAAATTTAATTATTTCTGCGAAGTAAAATGAAAATTGTTAAAAATAAGCAGTTTTAGCTTTAAGCCATTCTGTTTTCTATATCTTCAACAGACTTTGGAATAGGTTCCCCGAGCACCCTGTGCCCCTTCTCTCTTACGAGGACATCGTCTTCGAGCCTGATTCCGCCGAAGTCTATATATTTCTCGACGTTGTCGTAGTTGATAAAATCTTTATGTTTCCCTTCAGTTCTCCACTTGTCGATCAGGGCAGGAATAAAATAAATTCCAGGCTCTACTGTCAGAACAAATCCCGGTTCAAGCTCTCTGGCAAGTCTCAGATAAGCTGTACCGAATTGATCACTCCTCTCCATTTCATCGGTGTAACCAATATAATTTTCACCCAGATTTTCCATATCGTGAACGTCCAGTCCCATCATATGTCCGAGTCCATGAGGGAAGAATAATGCATGGGCACCTTCTTTAACGGCATCCTCAACATTACCTTTCATCAAGCCCAGATCTTTGAGGCCACCTGCAATGATCTCTGCTGCCATCATATGGATATCTTTGTATTTTCTTCCGGGTTGGACGAACTCGGTCGTAGTTTCTATAGCTTTTTGAACTATTCTAAAAACATCTTTTTGTTTGTCGGAAAATTTCCCGGAAACAGGAAGTGTTCGTGTTATATCAGATGCATAGTATTCAGGTGATTCAGCTCCGGAATCTATTATCAGAAGATCGCCATCAGACATCATGTTCTCATGGCCGTGATTATGAAGGGTTTCGCCGTGAATTGACAATATTATCGGGAAAGATGTTACTGCACCATACTTTCCTACAATTCCCTCGATGATCCCGGTCATCTCCTTCTCATACTTTCCGGGTTTCACTTGTTTGAACATTGCATCGTAAATTTCTGAAGAGATCTTCAGAGCTTTTTCGATCTCAACTATTTCTCTCTCTTCTTTATGTGATCTCTGCTTTACAACTGAATTGATAAGTTCAATTGAGGAATACCCCTTGATCATGGCGGGGGCTATTCCGAGAAGTGCTGATACATCAAGTACATTCTCACCTCTGTAAGGAGGGAGGAAATGAATCTTTCGTCCTGCATTTATGGCTTTATTCAGAACATCTTTCATTTCAGAAATAGTGCCTGATTTTGCAGTCCCGATGCTTTCTGACAATTTAGAGACAAGTGGTTGCGGGCCCATCCATATAATATCATCGATGGTGAAATCGGTCCCAAAGAGATAATCCTCTCCATTGTCTATATCAATTACTCCGTAGAATCCGGGTTTATTAAGGCCGAAATAGTAGAGAAATGTGCTGTCCTGCCTGAAGTGAAATGTGTTGGCGGGATAGTTCATCGGTGAATCAACATTTCCGGAAAAAAGGACTATCCCGGAGCTAATATTATTTTTTAAAACCTCTCTTCTCTTTTTGTAAACATTGCTTTCAAACATTATTCCTCCTTAATATTTTTAATTTGCGATCAGAACATCTGATAGTAGTAAAGTTGCATGAAAAAATCAAACCTGATCCGGAATAAATTTTTTTCTGATTAATTTATATTTGTTATATGCTTAGACATTTTAAGGAACAATTCAAGATCATCACAAAACATCCCTATAAGAATATCATTGGAAATTATAAAGTTCATTTTCCCCTTGTTTTTATAGTAAGGGTCGGTGAATGTGACAACGTCTCCTTTCTTAGTGATCACCCCGCCTTTCTTTTTGACAAATTCAACATATTCAGACAGGACCTTTGCAGCTTCAGGTACTGAGTCGGTTTTAATAATGAAAAGTTGTAAAACGCCTCCATCATTTGAATATTTTTTAGAATAGACCCTGTTCAGGAATGAGTGGCCGAGAAAATTAATATTGATAAATTTCTCTGATCCCGGGATTTTGTTCTCGGAAGGGAATCTAGAGAAAATTAATGGAAACTCTTTCGTTCCGGATATTTTATCAGAGATCCCCTCTCCCAGTTTTTTCAGTATAGACTCTTCATTTTCTCCGAGATCAAAACTACTTATTTTTACATATGTAGTGCTTTTGAAAAAATTCAGAAGTCCTTCTTCATAATAACCTTCAGTTCCTATCTTAAGAAAATCACCTTCAGTCGGTTTCTCCTGAGTATATATTCCAAACCCGTTCGAAAGGTCTGAGTGAATATAAATGTCTGCAGTGATCTCGCCGCCATCTTCATTTTTGTATTTTAGCGAGTGAAGTTTAACAAATTCGAAGTTGAGGAAAAGATCGGCTCCTCCATTTATATATTCAAATAGAGTATCGGGAGTATATGTCTCTATTTCGCCATCAAACGAGAATCCCTCTATTTTCGGAAAAAGCGAATATCCTTCAGGTGATTTTTCCGGGAAGATGGTTGTAAATGTGATTGCTATAAATAATATTATGATAAGTGATCTTATTTTCATTTTTCCTCCGATCATTTTTTTATATTAACTCAATTCGGGATAATTGATAATTTATTCTAGATTATATCCTGTACAAAGTAAAGAGAAAAAGGGCCCTGGGAGAAGTCGTTGTAAAGTTAAAAAAATCGTAATTGCTTATTGACAAAACCGCAGTTTGGAATTAAAATAATTTTTCTTGTAAAGGAGGTAATATGGCACATAAAATTACTGAAGATTGTATTAGCTGTGGTGCTTGCGAAGCAGAATGTCCGGTAGAAGCTATCTCATCTGGTGATGATAAGTATGTGATCGACCCTGACAAATGTACTGACTGTGGAGCCTGCGTTGACGTATGTCCTACTGAAGCGATAATAGCTCCTTAATATAACGAAAATTTTTGTTTTAATATAAATAGATAGATCAGCTTTTTGTGAGGTTGGTCTTTTGTGTAATCTTGACGGAACATTGTCAGACAGGTGATTCCGGAGAAAGATTTAGAGGTGAAAAATGGAAGATAAATCAAAACTATTCAATAGTACGTCTCTCTTTGATAAAATACCGGTTTCTGCAGAGAAAGTGGTAGCTGTTGCCAGCGGAAAAGGGGGGGTAGGAAAATCAACTGTAACTGTGAACCTGGCTCTTGCTCTGGCTTCAATGGGATACAAAGTTGGAGTTATGGATGCAGATATATATGGGCCCAATGTACCATTAATGCTTGGTGTGGATGACATAAAGGTCAGGGCTGAGGGCGAGTTTATGATCCCAATTGAAAAATTCGGACTTCAGATCATGTCTGTCGGATTTATAACAGACAAAGAAAAAGCTCTCATCTGGAGAGGTGCTCTCGCAAATAAGCTGATCGAGCAATTCTTCCGGAATGTAAAATGGGGTGAACTCGACATTATGCTGATTGATCTTCCACCTGGAACCGGAGATGTTCCTCTCTCAATTCTGCAAAAAGTTAAACTTGATGGAGGAATAATTGTTACTACGCCTCAGGAAGCATCAATTGCAGATGTGCTTAAGATGATCAATATGTTCAAGGCCGATAAGATAGAAACCGAAATATTGGGCATAGTCGAGAATATGAAGTATTTGATCTGTTCTCATTGTAATGAAAAAACCGAAATGTTTCCGGTATCAGATCCAAAAAATTCTACTGAATCTCTTGGTTATAAGGTTCTTGCAGAATTGCCTTTTGATAATGGTGTCGGAGTTAAGAAAGACAACGAAACTCCTTATTATATTGACCAGAAAGATACATTGTTTATAAAGGAAATGGATAAACTGGCAAAAGAAACTGTAAAGTCTATAAACCTGAAGAAAAAATAGTAAATCCCGGTTAAATCAATCAGTTCCTCCGGTTTTGTAATAAAAACAGGACAGTGTTAACATGTTTATATTGGCATTGAAAATGCTAATGTACAAGTAGGAGGTAAAAATGAAAAAATTACTAATATTTTCAATCATTGCCATATTTGTGTCTGTTTCAGTTTTTGCTGATTATCCTCAGCCTGAGCAGACGGTTGCCAAGTATTATGATAATGCAAAAGTTGTAAAGGTGAAATACTCTAAGGGAGACACCTATGTGACTAGAAGCTTCGATGAGGGCCGCGAAGAAGCAGGAGTAAATATCCCCATTTTTGAAAAAGATATAGCCGGAACAAATGACGGCAGACTTGATATTTACCTGGGCAGGTCAAATTTTCTCAGATTAGATTACGATACCGAGGTTGAGTTTCAGAAAGTTCCCCAATTGAGAAAGACTGACCTCAGGGTTTTTGTCAGGAGAGGCGGAATTTATCTTGATCTGCACAATCTTGATTATGAGAAGGATATTGAGATCCAGACTCCGGATTGCGGGATCTTTATTCTCAACAGAGGTGTTTACAGGATCAACTATAACGGAACTCGAGGAACGGAAGTTTTTGTTTATGAGGGACTTGCTGAAGTGGCAGGAGAAAACTTAAGCAGAAATGTTATGGAAAATCAGAAAGTTGTTATGAGAGGTGGCTCTGTTCTTGAGAGGCCTTTCTTCTTCTATTCATCTGAAAAAGATAACTTTGATCTCTGGAATGATCAGAGACACAATCTTGTTAACTATGCAAGAAGCAGTTCTTCAAGGTATCTTGACAGAGGTTATGAAGATTATGAGTATGAATTATCAAGGTCCGGTCGTTGGAGGTATAGCTCTACTTACGGATCAAATATCTGGATCCCTTACAATGTAGGGAATAATTGGAGGCCTTATTATAACGGCAGATGGGTCCACACACCATCTTATGGATACTATTGGTATTCATATGATCCCTGGAACTCATTTACATATCACTATGGAAGATGGCATTATGACCCGTTCTGGGGCTGGCATTGGCTTCCAGGATACAGATGGTCTCCTGCATGGGTAGGATGGTGTTATAGCGGATCATACTATGGCTGGACACCTCTAAGCAGATACAACAGGCCTGTAATAGTTATCAACAAAAGATGGCTAAAGAACTATAAATACAGGAATGGGATTCCATGGGGATCACAATCATCTGTATTCATTAAGAAGGGGAATCTCGGAAGATCTGTCAAAAAGGTTGCATTAAAAAAGGGTTCTTTCATCAATATGAAGAACAAGGGACTGGCATACAGGGGAGCTTCTCCAGCCGGGAAATACAACTACAAGCAGGTGAATGTCCTCAATTCAAAAGGGAGAACTGTAAGGTTTAAAGAGAGTGGAATTAAGTCATCCACATATTATAAACCTTCAAAATATAAAAGTTCAGGTACTTCCCGAAATGGTGCTGTTTATAAATACAAGAGTAGCAAATCCACAAGGACCAATACTTTTAAGTATTCAGGATCAAAGAATACCAGGTCGGTAAAAGGGATCTCAAGCAAAAGCTACAAAAGCAGCGGAGGTTCTTCTTCAAAAGCAAAGAAGAAGTCCACTAGTTCGAGTTCGAGAGTAAAGAAAAAGAAAAAGTCCGGGTATCCTTCTTTTTCCAACAGTGGATATTCCGGATATCAAAGTTCCGGAACCAGCAGCAAGAGTAGTTCATATAAAAGCTACAGGTCATACACACCCAAAACTTCTACATACAACAGGAAAAGTTATTCTTCCGGAAGCAGCTATAACTATTCGAAGCCGAAATATACCAGCAGCAAGAGTAGTTCATATAAAAGCTA
>DBOL01000090.1:0-3351 GCA_002299555.1 Candidatus Aminicenantes bacterium UBA647 | reverse complement strand
CGGAAGCTCAAAAAGTTATTCAAGAGGAAGCAGTTCGAAGAGTTATTCAAGAAGCTCATCTTCAAAGAGCTCTTCACGTTCATCATCCTCTTCTTCAAAATCTGTGAGGAAGAAGTAATCATAAAAGGGGGAGGGGGGTATACTCTCTCCCTTATTTTTCTTTCTTTTTATCTATTTCAAAGATAATTTTATTGTTCACGGATTTTCCTGACACGATCCCTCCCTTGGAGAGTTTTCCGAAAAGGACTTCATCCACAAAGTAATCTTTGATCTTTTCCTGGACAACTCTTGCTATCTCCCTTGCACCGAAAAGATTTGAATAACCGAGTTTGGCTATGAGCTTGTAAACGTCAGGGGTCAGGTTAAGCTTAATATTCTTTGCAGACAGCTGATCTTTGAATTCATTGATCTCTTTTTTAACTATGTTAAGAACAGAACTTTTATTCAGCCTTTCAAATATGACCATTTTATCGAGTCGGTTCCGGAACTCCGGAGAGAAATATTTTTCGACCGATCTGGAAATTGCTTCGTCTTTGATTATCTTATCATCAAAACCAATTCCAGATTTTCCGATCTTTCTTGCACCTGCATTTGAGGTCATAATAATTATCACATTCCTGAAATCAGCTTTTCTGCCGGTATTATCTGTAAGTGTCGCATAATCCATAATCTGAAGCAGAGTATTAAAGATGTCACTGTGTGCTTTTTCTATCTCGTCAAGTAATAATACACAATGTGGGTCTTTTCTTACTGTTTCCGTAAGCAATCCTCCCTGATCGAAACCGACATAGCCGGGGGGAGCTCCTATCAGCCGTGCAACGGCATGACGTTCCTGATATTCAGACATGTCGAATCTGTGAAAACTGATATTCAAAACAGCTGCGAGCTCCTTTGATAATTCAGTTTTTCCTACACCTGTAGGTCCAACGAAAAGGAAAGAAGCAACCGGTTTGTCCTCTTTCCCGAATCCGGCTCTTGACCTCTTTATCGCTTCTGATACAAGGGCAACGGCATTGTCCTGTCCAAAGATCCTTTTTCTGAGTTCCTTTTCGACCTTTTTAAGTTTTGACAGATCTTTTTCGGAAACATTTTTTTCAGGGATACGGGATATTTTAGATATCACTTTTTCTATATCCTTAATGCCAACCTTATAACTCTTCCTTGTTCTTTTGCCATTCTCGATCTTCAACAGTGCTCCGGCTTCGTCAATGACATCAATGGCCTTGTCAGGGAGAAATCTCTCATTGATATACTTATTTGATAACTCAACAGCGGCGGTTAAAGCGCTGTCACTATATTTTACCTTATGAAATTCTTCAAAATTTTCCTTAAGCCCCTTCAGGATAGAGACAGTTTCTTCGATGGAGGGTTCTTTTATATCTATTTTTTGAAATCGCCTGGATAAAGCCCTGTCTTTCTCAAAATATTTCTTATATTCTTCATATGTAGTTGAACCGATACATTGGAGTTTCCTTGAAGATAGAACCGGTTTTATAATGTTCGATGCATCCATGGCACCGCCAGATACGGCTCCTGCACCTACAATGTTGTGTATCTCATCGATGAACAGGATGCTGTCTCCGGATTCAACCAGTTCGTTAATTATTTTCTTCAGTCTGTCCTCAAAATCTCCTCTGTATTTTGTTCCGGCAATAAGCCCTCCGAGGTCAAGGCGGTAGATCTTTTTGTCTTTGAG
The DNA here is from genome assembly GCA_002299555.1 of Candidatus Aminicenantes bacterium UBA647. GTDB lineage: Bacteria > Acidobacteriota > Aminicenantia > UBA2199 > UBA2199 > UBA647. The sequence goes on along the minus strand of DBOL01000090.1, from coordinate 1,655 downwards.
ATCTCCGGGTACTTTGCCTTCAGAAATAAGCAGTGCCAATCCTTCCGTTATTGCAGTTTTACCAACTCCCGGTTCACCTATATGGATAGGGTTGTTCTTCGTCCTTCTGCATAGAACCTGAATAGTTCTTTCTATCTCATTTTCTCTTCCAATCACAGGATCGAGCTCTCCATTACGGGCAAGTTCTGTAAGTTCAACAGCATATAACGATAAACTTTTTACTTTTTTCTTTGATCCCGGTTTGCCTGCAGGTGTTTCTTTCACTTCACCGGGAGATTCAGTCTCTTTTTTACTTTTTTCAGCAGAGTGAGGTTCAGGATCGTCCATTACGTGAGAAATATAAGTCAGGAGGTCGAGTTTTGTCAGCCCTTCATTATTCAACAAAGAGATAACCTGAGAGTTCTTATCGGTAAAAAAAGCGGCAAATACATCAGAAACGTTGAGAACTTCCTTGCCGGCGGAAGAGATATGGATCATTGCATTCTCAATGAGATTAATGAATCCCTCTGACTGTACAGGGTCTTTACTTATGGATAAAGGTATGTAATTGTTCTCAAAAAATTCTTCGAGTTGCTTTTTGATCGAATTGATATTTCCGCCAAGGTTCACTACGATATCCGACCCGGTTTTGAAAAACAGAGATGAATACAGGATGTGTTCCGGGGTCACATATTCATGTGTCCTTGCTTTTGCCTCATTGAATGATGCAATGAGAATATTGTTCAGTTCTTCACTTACTTTCATTTAAGTTTTCTCATAACTGCATTTTAAAGGAAAATCATTTTCCCTTGAGAATTTGTTTACCTGGTTTGCTTTTGTGACTGCAATATCAAATATGTATATACCACATATACCTTTCCCTCTCTTATGAACATCCAGCATTATTTTTGTAGCTTCAGATGCAGATTTACTGAAAAAGGTGATCAGTACCTCCACAACAAAATCCATTGTTGTATAGTCATCATTAAATATCAAAACTTTATACATTTCAGGTGTAATTGTTTTTAAATCGGGTGATAACTTAACTTCTTCTTTAGTTCCCATTATAGCTTTCCGGTTGTTCCCAGGTTTAATTAATTCCTAGAATCTGTATGAAATTCCACTCCTGAAGAGCAGCCCATCATAAAAAGCCACTTCTCCGAGAAGATACATGTTATCCACTATTTCTCCACGGAATCCGAAATTTATATGGATGATCGGAAAGAAGCTTATCGGGAATTTTTTCCCTTCTGTTGCCTCATACTCTTCTTCAATATCATCAAATGTCCATATCTCGTCCTGCTCCTCAACAATATCAATACCTTCTATGTTTGTTGTTGCTCTCGAATGGAACTTTACAAGAGCTTCCTGGGAACCGAATCCGAAAGCAAATCCAATATATGGGTGAACCCTCTTTGTCGGCCAGAGGTCCCATCTAATACTGAGATTGATAGAGTGAGGGAGCAGGTCTATCGTTCCAGTTGCTTCAGCTTTAACAGAATTACCATCATCATCAAATCCGTCATACTTACCTTCGGCCTTCATCTTAAAATTGTTCCTTTCATAAGAAAGCCCTAATGAAAGTGAGCCATCCTTGCCCCCGGGGAAGAATCTGAACTCAAATCCGTAATTGTTTCCGGTTGAGTCAAAATTTAGACTTCCATATTCCGGATCCC
>DBOL01000024.1 GCA_002299555.1 Candidatus Aminicenantes bacterium UBA647 | reverse complement strand
ATTGAAGCTCCTCCCATTGTTTTTCGAAAAATATACTCTCATGTTGTTCAGATGCCAAGAAAAGTTCTTTAATATAAAAAAAATACTTATAGATGGACATGTTCATCTTTATGACAATTATGACTCAGACTCCTTTATCGAGGCAATTAACGACAATTTTAGAAAATTCGGGAAACTTGATGAAAATGAATTCACTGATTCCATAAGAATGATCTTTCTTACCGAGGCAAAAGACAATGATTTTTTTGCAAGGGTTGCTGACAATTCTCTCCCTTTGCAAAATATTGACATACACTCTGAAAAAACAAATGAAGAAGGATCGATCCTGTTAAAGCAGAATGGAAGCGAACTCTTTTACATAATCAGGGGAAGACAGATAATAACGAAGGAAAATTTAGAGATCCTTTCGGTCGGGCCGGGGTCTAAGATCAGGGACGGCCTTCCCGCAGCAGAAGTTCTTGATATTTTAAAGGAGAGGGAGGAACTGGCAATACTTGCATGGGGGGTGGGCAAATGGCTCTTCGGAAGAGGGAAAGTAGTTAGAAATTTGCTCGATACCATTGATTACCCGTTTCTCCTTATTGGAGATAATAGTGCAAGGCCTTCGATCTGGCTCAAGCCTGATATTTACAAAAAGGGTGAGAAACTGGGAATTCCGATAATAAACGGATCTGATCCGCTGCCCCTTGATGGTGAAGAGGAGAAAGCGGGATCATATTTTTTCATGATAAAGGGTTGTTTCGACTCGAAGACTCCACTTGACTCAGTAAAAAAAATCTTAAGATCTGACAATAACAATCTGGAACTGCTTGGAAAAAGGGATTCGACAATCAATTTCCTGAAACGTCAAATAAAGATCCAGCTGAAAAAACACCTTAAATAATTACTATAAAAAAAAAGGCCCTCCGTTCAGGGAGGGCCCTTATTATTAAAATGATTTTACGAACTAAAACATCAATTTAACTCCGATCCTTGCTGCAAATGTAGACATGAAACTAGTTTCTTTCAAATATCTAGGATCCAGTGTTGCTCCCTTATCGAGAACTTCCTGTGTTGCATCAAATCCATCCAGAATTTGCTGATCATCAGTATAAATAACAGATCTGTTATATAGACCATAAATCCTCTGGGCAAACTGGTTGTTTGTGATATTTGCAACATTCAGACTGAGTGCAACAGAATATTTTGCACTGAGTTTGAATATATGTTCAGCAAAAACATCAAGCTGCCAGATCGTTGGTGTCCTACCCTGAGATTCTCTACCTTCAGGATACCACCCCTGCATACCATTCAGATAAATCTCTTTCTGAACCGGTGTTCCACTCATGACAAATCCGTTAACACCGAGGGTCAATCCAAAATCAAATGAATATGCGCCGTAGAACTTAAGCTGATGCCTTCTGTCTGTCATCAGGTATCCAAGTTCTTCATTACCATCCTGGTCAAATGTCATGAACCATGCATCATAATACCTTTCAACACCCGGGCTCTGCCTGCCAAGTTCATCAGAACTTGCAAGTCCGGCAAAGTTACCATAGAGCCAGGACATGGTATATGAAACACCGCCAAGCCAGTTGCTGGAGAATCTTTTGTCAAGATTAACTGTAAATGAAGTATAATTTCTTACAGGTTTTGAAGCTTTTACTCCAACAGGAATTGCTCCTGCAGCTGCACTCTCGTCATAAATATTCTGAATCCATTCTGATCCCGGATTTCCATTATAATAATGTTCACCATCAGCTTCCTGAATTCCAATATCTTCAATAGCATTTACAATATTATTGTGGAGGAACTTAATACTCACTGACAGATCTTCTCTTAATTTCTTTTCCAGTCCAAAAGAGAACTCATTTTTCTGGTAAGGTTTCATGTCCGGTTGAGTTGTATCAAATGAAGGAACACGCCAGTCAATTGATTCAAAATAGTCGCCGCCGCCGAATCCTCCGACGACAGGATGATCACTTTCCTGCAATTTTTCCCAATCCGGATCTACAAGGTCATAATAGCTTGATACCCATTTGAATCCGCCGTACGATCCTTCAGCCATTTCCAGTTTCATAACATCGTAATAGATCCCGAAACTACCAAATACCTTCAGGGAAGAATCTCCCTTTACATCCCATGCAAATCCTACTCTCGGTGCAAGCTTGTCAGCGAAACCGAATTTAACCGGAGGATCATATCCTTCAGCAAATGCCGGGATATCCTCTTTCTCAGCTCTTAACCCAATGTTAAGGGTGAACCTGTTCCCGATAGTCCAGGAATCCTGAAGATAAATTGCCCATCTGTTGCTTTGAACAGTTGCGATAGTTCCGAATGGATCCCTTACCTGAACATATCCCAGAGTTGTAGGGACCGTTCCCATATTTGGAGATTCATAATCATCTCCCCAATATAGCCTGTAATAGTCGTAGGGATATGCATCAGACTTGTCAACAGCCACTCTCTGGAACTGAATTCCGGCTTTAATAACATGCTCTCCGCCAAACATATCGGCATAATATGTAGTATTCAGTGATCCGGTTGTTTTTTCATTGATATCTCCCTCGGTCTGGTAACCATCCGCGTATGAGTAATTAGCCCAACCGTTAGGCACAATATTCGTTGCTCCGGGAACATCTGCATTGGTATTGATATGGAAATATCTAGGACCGGTCGGGCCCACGGCCTGAATTCTGTCCGACTTATAATAACCGCCGGATGCAGAGACAAGCAAATTGTTCCCGATTGTATAATCAAGAGAACCACCCATAGTAAATGCCGGATAATCCCAACCATATATTTCAAAATCTTTTTCCGGATTGTCAGAACCACTCAGTGCCGGAAGATCACCTTCTCGTTTATAATTATCAAGAGAACCACTTATCGACAGCCTTAAATTATTTGCGATCTGCCCTGTAAGTTTCAGAGAGCCTGCAAGTGTTGTTCTGTTCTGCTCATAATCACCTGAAAAGCCTTCAGCTTCAATATGAGATGCAGGCCTGATCCGCTTTGTGAACCTGGGTTGAAATGCCCCGAAGAACCATAGTTTATCTTTGAATATGAATCCACCGAGTGAAAGACCGGGCTGAAATTCGTTCCATGTGTCTTCTTTATAATTTATATATTCTGCAACAGTACTGTCAAAAGGTGAAAGTCTCAGAGTCTTTCCAAAGCCGCCATCCAGCATGTCACCGGCATAATCAAGATTCAAGCTTCCGTGAAATTCATTACCACCGCTTTTGGTAATAACACTTATAACACCACCCATTGATCCACCGTACTCGGCAGCATAACCTGAAGACTTGACCTGTACCTCTTCGATGAAGTCGACATTTACTCTGGCACCGGAATCTCCGGTATAGAGAGTTGTTGTATCAACACCATCTATAAAAAAAGTATTTTCTGAAGAGCTGGCCCCGTCAAATGATATACCGGTATTACCTCTCGTACCATCATCAAATTTGTCACTGGCATCGTTATCAAAGTTCTTTTCATAATTTACACCGGAACCTTTTGTGATAACACTGAGAAAACTTCTGCCTTTAGGAAGTTTCGAGATAATATCCTTTGTGATATTCTCAGCAGATGAACTTTTTCTGACATCAATTGTTGGAGTATTACCTATAACGATGACCTCAGTCAAAATGTCTCCGGTCTCCATAATGGTATCAACCTTAATTGTTTTTCCAAGGATGACTTCAACATTCTTGTTGATCTTTGATTTGAAACCTTCAAGTTTAAACTCGATCTTATACTTTCCCGAAGGTAACAAGGGGAATCTGTATCTCCCGTTCTCATTAGTAACTGCGATACGTTTACCAACCAGTTTACTACTTGTGGCTTCAACTGCCACTCCGGGAATTGATGTCCCGTCCGGAAGGAAAACCGTACCAACGATCTCACCACCCTGCTCCTGACCAGATAGTGAGGTGAATCCTGCGATCAGAATAAACGCAAGAAAAATAAAAAAACCTTTGCTTTTTAGCATTTCTACCTCCTGTTAATACTATATTTACTGCAATAAAATTTCCATTTACCATAATTATTCCTCTAACTGGGACAAAGCGAGTAAATTCAGGGACAAAGATTCTTCTTTTTGGAGCATTGTTACGTATTTAGTATCAATACAATGCCTTTCAATCATCGGATCATACTGAAATTTCATAAATATGGATATTAAATTCATTATTTCGTTTTTATTTCCGTATTTTTATTTTACCCGAAGTATTCAAAACTTTTTGGATTAAAGCTTCAGGACATTATGAAGTGCCTGGTTTTGATTTAAATTCTTGTAGTATACTCCTGCTGATCTATGAAATATATTTTTTCTTTTGTTGGAAATTTTTTTATTTTATGCTATTTTGAAAGCAATGGGAATCCAGAATTCAGGACCTTTAAGATAAGTACAATGAAAAACATTGTATTTAAAAAAGGAAACAAATTTTTATTCGTGCAAAGGGATGAGATCGACTTTATAAAAGCTGAAAGGAACTATGTCAGAATATTTGTTAAGGATGAATATTTTGTAGAGCGAAAAACACTGAAAGATATAGAAGCTGAACTTGATAACGACAAATTTATCAGGGTAAATAGATCGATCATTATTAACAGTGATAGAATAAAAGAGATCAGTTATGATAACAATTATCAGTATTATGTAACTCTAAAGTGCGGCAAATCTCTTAAATGGGGAAAAAAATATATTGGCCATCTGCATTCAGTATTAAGGTCGGAAAAGAAACCAGTTTGATAATGCTTTCAAACGGAGCAATAAAATGAAAAACGTGTGTTCTAAAATTTTATTTTTTTTTATAGCTGTATCAATTATCTTTCCAGCAGGGAAAAAGTATAACCACCTCGAACCAAAATACAGGAACTGGATTATAAAGGATGTTCCATACATAATAACCCCTGCGGAGAAGAAGGTCTTCAATTTGTTAAGTACTAACAGGGAGAGGGAAGTTTTTGTCAGCATGTTCTGGAATCAACGTGATCCGGATGAACATACTTCAGAAAATGAATTTAAAGATGAACACTACAGGAGGCTTGAATATGCTAATCACCATTTCGGCAAAGGGACTCCTACACCGGGATGGAAAACTGAAATGGGAAGGATCTATATAATTCTCGGTGAGCCTAACCAGATCCAGAGATATGAGAATTTAGGTGGTGTATACCCGACAATAATTTGGTTTTACCAGGGAATGGCCAAATACGGGCTTCCTGATGGTTTTAATGTAGTTTTCTTTAAACAATACGGTGCAGGAGACTATTTACTTTACAGCCCTACAAAGCATGGCCCTTCCAACCTGATGGTCCACTATCTGGGAGATACAAATGATTACCTTTCTCAATATAGGCAATTAAGAGAGATACAAAAAGAGATAGCAGATGTATCCCTTACCCTAATCGAGGGTGATAGCAGAAATACGATCAGGCCGTCTATTGCCTCGGATATCCTTATTCAAAAAAAAATAAAGGAAATGCCCTCAAAAAAACTGGATGATGAATATATATCTAAATTTCTTACATATAAAGAATACATATCCATGGATCATTCTGCAAGATATATAAGTTCCAGTTCAACTATAAAAATCATAAAAGACATGGATGGGCATAATATTGTTAACTACAGGATAGAGCCCAGAAAGCTTTCCATGCTTCAAAGTGGTAATCAATTATCTACAGACCTGGAAATAAACGGAAGCATCACCGATGAGAAAAACAAAGTGATCTTTAATTTTAACAAGGTCATACCGGTCAGGCTGAATAGATCACAATCCGGTACAGCAAAATCCATGCTGTTCGCACTTGAAGATTCATTCCCCCTGATCCCCGGGAATTTCCATATAAATCTCCTCCTGCGAAACAGGTTATCTAAGGAATTTACATCTTTCGAAAAAATTCTGATTATACCGGACGATAATTCTATGAAAATAGGTAACCTGATTCTCGGGAACAGGATAGTAAAAGGCCAGGACCAAGGAAATTCTTACAAACCTTTTTCTTATAATAGCCTGAGGATAGTAATATCGCCAAGAAATGATTTTTCTCCGGGGCAAAATCTCTATCTGTTTTTTCAGATCCTTGATCAGGAACCGGTAAAAAAAGCTACAAAAATAGAATATACAATTTCAGGTGATAAAGGTGGAAGATTGCATGGTGAAAAATACCTTGCAGACATTTCCGACAAAAAAAGCATCCTCGAGAAGATCCCGCTAACAGGCCTGCGTTTTGATTATTATTCAATAAAAGTCGATCTTTTTGATGATAAGAATAATATTATTGATTCAAAAAAAGAGGACTTTTATATTTCGCCAAATAGATCTCTGAAGAGGCCATGGGTCGTTTCTAAAAATATGAGTCAGTGGGACAATGAAAAAAATTCGATTCTGGGAATTCAATACTCCAACAAAAAAGAGTTTAAACCTGCTTTAGGCCATCTGGGCAAAGCATATTTCAGTAATCCTTCGATAATAAGTACTGCATTGAACTATTGCAGTGTCCTTTTCAAGGTGAAAAAGTATAATGAGATAATCAATGTAGGTAATACATTTACCGAACACTCAGAGAAGCATAAATTTTTTACATTTATGGCATTATCTTCTCATGCACTGAAAAAGTATGAAGCGGCAATAAAATATTATAAGAAATACATCTCATATTATGGTGAAAATATACATATTCTGAGATCACTTGAAAAGTGTTATCTAAAATCGGGGAATACAGATGCTGCCGCATCAATCAGAAAAAGAGCGGATTTAATTACTTCCCGTAATAAAAGTGAAATCAATGAATGATCATGATAACAGTTTTAGAGGACATTTCATCCGGTCTATTCCTCTATTTCTTATCTCGGTGCTACTTGTAGCTTCTTTCGGATGTTCAAAAAGTTACTGGCTGCTTAATAAAATTTCTACAGAATATCGGGATTCATTCAGAAAACTGAAATTCCTGATCACAAAAGAGGAGAGGAAAGCATTCCTGAATCTTTCAACTGATGAAGAGAGAGATGAATTCTTTAAGAATTTCTGGGACAAAAGAGATCCAGACCCTGAAACTATTGAAAATGAATTCAGGGATGAATTCATGGCAAGGATCAGTATGGTTGACCATCTTTTCAGTCATGAAGGGAAAGAAGGTTGGGAGACAGATAGAGGAAGGGTTTACATTAAACTGGGCCCTCCCGAATTCAGAGAATCCTTCCCTATGGGATATTCAATGTACTCACTCCCTTCCGAGGTCTGGTATTACGGAAGTTTCCCAATAATTTTTGTTGACAGAAACAGGAGCGGATCATTAGACCTCACACCCCTCGGAGCAAGATATCTTGCACAGCTTCTGGCAGGTGCAAAATTATTGAAGCCGGGAGTGTCAAAAACAAAAGATCTATATGGTTTTAAAGTAAGAATAGAAAAAATTTCGGAGAATACTTTTAATATCATTCTCCATTTTGAAAATAAAAATATCTACTTCAAGTCAGATCCGGAGTATTTTTATTCTGATGTGGAAATAACTCTGAATTATAATCTTCTCAATTCCGACAAAATATATTCTATTAAAAAAAAAAAAAGAATTATTGTTAAAAAAACTGATCTTGAGGAACCGGCAAAATTTTCAGAACTTATTATTCCAATAAACCTTAAAAAAGGTAAATATGAGTTCATTATAATTCTTGAAAATCTTGAAAATAATATAAAAGTGCAAAAAAGGATCAGACTGAAAGTTTGATCAGAGGTGAAATATGAAAACTATATATTCAAAAAGTATTTGCATAATCACAATACTGCTCCTTGCTTCAGCATTTTCATTCGGCCAGGCAGGAAGGGGGACCGGCAGGTTGAAAGGGAATGTGACAGACCAGAAGAATAAACCATTAAAAGGTGCAAAAATCTCACTGATATTTCTTGATGAAGAGGGAGATCCACGGACAACGATCTCAAACAGCAAAGGTGTATGGACCTTTATAGGCCTTGGTTACGGGAAATATGACATAACAGCAGAAAAAGAAGGTTTTGATTCCATTACAAAGAGAATAAAAATAAGCCAGATGAACAGAAACCCTTTTATGAATTTAAAAGTAAAAATATCTGAAAAAGAAATAGTGAAAAAGAAAATGCGATCAATTGAATATGGCTTAAAACTTTATAAAGAAAAAAATTTTGATGAGGCTTTGATCTTTTTTGAAGATTTCTCCAAGAATAATCCTGAGTATTATCAGATCAATCTCTTTGTCGGGAATTGCCTGAAAGAAAAAAATGAATACTCAAAAGCGATAAAGAAATACATACTTTTGAATGAACTTGCAAATAAAACAAATGACAAGATCTTTGAGGCGAAAGGGCTTGCCCGCATTGGAGAGATATATATATTGAAGAATGATCTTGAGAAAGCTCAATCATATTTCAGGAAATCAATTGAAATGAATCCGAAAGATGAGATTCTGGCATATAATGTAGGTGAAATTTATTTCGGGAACAATAACTCAGACGGAGCAATAAAATATTACAAGATCGCTTCTGAGATAAAACCGGGATGGGCTGTTCCTTACGTTAAACTGGGATATGCATATTTAAATAAAGGCGATATAAAAAGTGCTGTGGAAAGTTTTAAGAAATTTCTTGAGATCGACAATAGTTCTCCCGAAGCTGAAACTATAAAAGAGATCATCAAAAGCCTGTAATCCTTTAAAAAAACTATTGCAAAGAAGATTTGCCAGAAGAGGCCTCTTATCGTATAATTACTGATTCCGGTTTTTAAAACAAGAGAGGGAATTCTATGAAAAAAGGCAATATATTATTAACTATATTTTTTATTACATTTTCAACGGTTGTTTTTGAGATTCTGTATACAAGAGTATTTTCGGTGATCTACCTGAGTTCTTTTGCTTTCCTGATGATATCTCTCGCTTTATTCGGTTATGGCCTGAGCGGATTTTTCACTTCCCTCAGCAAGTTAACCAAAGATAAAAGCGGGTTGAAATATCTTGAATATTTTGTTCTGGGATACGCACTTCTGCTTCCTGTTATTTTCAAGATCACTCTGGTCGCAAAAATAGATTTCACACACCTGTTCAACCCTATGACAAATTTACTACTTCTGGTCATAAACTTTATAGTTCTTATCATCCCTTTCTTTGCAGCCGGAGTTTCACTTGTTATGATCTTCACGCTGTATTCGGATGAGATAGGGAAATTGTATTTTATTGACCTGATCGGTGCTGCACTTGGTGGAGTTGCCATAATACCTCTCATTACTAAATTCGGACCCGCCCGATCGATATTGATTCTTTCAGTAATACTTACACTTTTGTGGTTCTCTCTCTCAAAATTAAAATTGAAGACTAAAGGAATTTTTCTTCTGGCCCTGCTGATATTACTTGGGGGGATGTACAAATTTTCAGAAAAATTATTCCCAATAGTGCCGAAGATAATAAAAAGACATTATATTATCGACTATCATAAGAACAGGATCGAGCATTCAAAATGGAGCCCGATAAATAAAATAGATGTTGCTCCTATGTTTAAGAGAAAAAAGATTATTTGGCTGGATGCCGGGACACAACAATCATACCTTGTAAAACCACCGGAGAATATTGAGCGGATGGCACCGATCCAATACAACCAATCATCAATCCCATATCAGCTCGCAAAGAGTGGACCTGCTCTTATCATTGGATCAGCAGGTGGTTATGAGGTCTTATGTGCTTTCACCAACAATTTCAAACCGATATTTGCTGTTGAAATGGACCCCGAGATCTGCGATATCGTTGAGAATTCTTATTCAGAATATATCGGAAATCTGTTCAAAAGAAGAGAAGTTACTGTTATTAACGATGAAGGACGACATGTATTGAGGAAATTAGACCGGAAATATAATGTTATTCAAATGGTAAATTCTCACAATTCAAACATCATACTCTCAGGTGGCCTGAGTTTTTCAGAAACATACATATACACAGTTGAGAGTTTTAAGGATTATTGGAATCATCTGAATGATGACGGGTTCCTCTCTATTATCCACATGTTCGGAGAAAGGATGTTTACGACTGCCTTTCAGGCTCTCAATGAGATGGGTATTGAAAACCCGGAGAAAAAATTCTATGTTATCCAACCCCCCGGAGGATTCAATTATTTCTTCATGAAGAAGGGTGACCTGAACTTAACAGATGTAGAAAAACTTGAAAAATTTTCAAGGGTAAAAAATGTAGCTTACTCTCCATTTAGAAAACTTGAAAATGTCTATTATGATCTGGCCGGGCCCGATTTTGAAGAAACCATCGCAGGATCTTCAGTAAATATCTCACCGGTATATGATAACTCTCCATATTTTAATCAACCTAACAAGATCGGACAATTTTCATTTGACAATAATCTACTTTTAAGCAAAGAAGCAAGGAAAGCAATTAATGTAACTCTTAAATATTCAAATAGTGTCTATCTTTCGATCCTCGGGATCTCCCTTCTGTTCTCCCTTTTGTTCATTTATCTGCCACTGAAATTGAAAACGAAGGAGATAAGTCATAAACCTGTCATTCTATATTTCTTCCTTATCGGAATGGCATTTATAACAGTAGAAATAATATTGATCAAAATATTTCAATTACTTCTCGGGAACCCTGCCTATTCTATCTCAGCTATTATTTTTGCATTATTGGTATCCTCCGGGATCGGTAGTTTGCTTTCGAACAAGATCAACAAATTATTAAAGCAAAAGACCGTTTTGTATGCTTCAATATTTATTTTCATTATTCTGATCATCTATGCATTTTTCCTTTTTGATTTCACATATCTGTTGATCCATCTGAGCCTTGCAATGAGATTACTTGTCACACTCCTTCTGATATCTGTATTGGGAATTCCAATGGGAATAATGTTCCCTTCAGGATTAAGATACCTCGGAACAGATGACAAAATAATGATAGGATGGGCATGGGGAGCTAATGCATTTGCAACTGTGATCGGTTCTGTGATTACGGTTATTATTGCAATTAACTGGAATTTTTCAACTGCCATGATCCTTGCAGCTTTGCTGTATATTCTTTCCGGAATAATATTTTTTAAAGATATCAAAAGATCTGCCAAAAGGTAAATCGCTGAGTAAGTACAGAGAATGATCAGGCTAAAGATCATCTGGGTGACGGCATTTACTGCATTGTCAGTGATCCTGATTGAAATACTTTATACAAGATTGTTCTCGGCAATTTATTTTAGCTCATTTGCATTCTTTATCATTTCACTTGCTCTTTTCGGAACAGGGCTGAGCGGCTTTCAGTTTTCAATGATCAGAGGAAAGCAAAGGTTCAGGACAGATCACTATATACTCCTGTTTGCGTTATCTCTCCCGTTAATTCTTAAACTTACACTGGTAGTAAAGATAGATTTTCTAAATCTTTTTTCATCTCCGGTAAACCTGATTTTCCTTATTATAAATTTTCTCGCTCTCATTCTCCCGTTTTTTCTCGGTGGAGCCGTGTTGGTCAGGATATTTGCAGAAAATTCTAAGCAGATCGGGAAACTCTACTTTTATGATCTGGCCGGTGCTGCATTCGGAAGCCTGCTTATAATACCTCTGATTTCAGGAACAGGGCCGATGAAAGCAATGATGATCATTTCAATACTTCTTGTTATTACATGGGCCATAATTTCCGAAACAGGGATCAGATCAAGAGTGTTGATCTCGGTTATTTTAATACTACTTTTTTCTCTCGGGATCAATTTCTCAGGTGATCTTTTCAGGCTTATCCCGAAGATAGAAAAAAGAGACTATACAAACGATCTTAAAAAAGGTCGAATTGAATATTCAAAGTGGAGCCCTATTAATAAGGTGGATGTTGCCCCCTTCATATTTAACAAAAATAAGAAAGTAGTATGGCTTAATTGCGGGACTCAGCAAACCTGGTTTGTAAAAACATCCGAGGATGAGATACTTAAAAAGGAATTGAAATGGACCCATGCAGCGATCCCGTACCAACTTGCTAAAAAAGGATCAGCCCTTATAATTGGGTCTGCAGGCGGATATGAAGTCCTTTGTGCTGTTTCAAATGGTTTTAAAAGGATCTTTGCAGTGGAAATGGACCCGGAACTCTGCAGGCTGGCAGCAGGAAAATATTCAGATTATATTGGTAATATATTCAAGCGAAAAGGTGTTTTTCTTATAAATGATGAAGGGCGAAGTGTCTTAAAAAGACTCGGGAAAACATTTGATGTTATCCAGATGGTGAACTCTCATCCCAAGGATACACTTTTATCCGGGGGCCTCAGTATTTCCGAAACTTACATTTATTCAGTAAAGGCCTTTAAAGAGTATTGGAAACATCTTACAAAAGATGGTTTCCTGTCTATTGTTCATGTTTATGGGGAAAGAATGTTTTCAACCGCGTTTGAAGCCCTGAGAGAATTAGGTGTTGCAGAACCTGAAAAAAAATTCTATGTGATCCAGATCAGGAATGGATTCAATTATTTCTTTATGAAAAAAGGGAATATCAAAGAAAGAGACAAACTCATCCTGAAAAAATTTGCCGGGAAAAATGAGATAATTTATTCACCTTTCGAGGAGAAAGAAAATATTTATTACAAACTTACTTCACCGGCATATAAAGATGTTATCAGAGGATCATCTGTGAATATTGCCCCTGTCTATGATAATTCTCCATACTTCAATCAACCAAATAAGATAGGACAATTAAATTTTTCAAATAATTATCTTAAAGGGATGGCAACAGAGAAAGTTGAAAGGGTACTTGTATATACAAATACTGTTTATATTTCTATTCTGGCAATTGCAATAGTATTTTCACTATTGTTCATTTATATTCCTCTGAGATTAAGAGGCAGAAGACAAAACACAAGAAACATTGCCTATTTCTCTCTCATCGGCCTGGCATTTATTATGGTGGAGATCATTTTAATTAAGATATTTCAGCTCCTACTTGGTAACCCTTCATATTCAATCTCTGTAATAATTTTTTCACTTCTTCTATCAGCCGGAGCCGGCAGCTATCATTCAGAAAAGATCATTAAGCTATTCCGGGATCGAATGTTATACATCTCTATATTCATAACAATTGTACTTATCATCTATTCCCTCTTTCTATTCAATCTGATCTATCTTTCTATTGAATTTCCTCTTTTGATAAGAGCTGTTATTTCGTTACTCCTGATCAGTATTCCAGGCATCCCAATGGGTGTTTATTTCCCTTTGGGGCTCAGGAATATCTCTTCAGGGAATCCCGAGATGACAGGTTGGGCCTGGGGAGCTAATGCTTTTGCCACTGTTCTTGGATCGGTCATCACAGTTATTATATCGATAAACTGGAATTTTTCTGCAGGACTGATAACCGCAGCATTTGTTTATATGCTGGCCGGATTTCTATTCCCCCGGAAAAATTAAACACTCCCTGAGTTACCGATGCATTGCTTTAACATTTGAAATTTTATTTTTCATGAAACTTACAAAGCAACGGGGTTTCCATGTTTTTCCAAAGTGCGTATTCCGGCTATATACCTTGCCATTTCGTCAACTTCCGGATTGCAGTTCTTCAAATATGGATGAGACATTAATTTACACTGCGAACATTGACTGATGAATCACTTTTTCGGTATTTAAGGCTGAAATGCAACCATGGCAGTGAATTTTCCGCGTGCAACTTTAGTTGCAGTGAAACCAGGGGTGTGTTCAAGCAAAGTATAAATATAAAAAATTGTACAAAGTTTAAAAAAAGAAAATATAATGTTATATAAATAATATGAAAAAAACATTATTAGTTATATTGATCATCAGTTTTTACCTTTCATTACCGGGATCGGAAAATTGTTTTACGATAATAGCAGGGAGAGATGCCACTGTTTCGGGATCAGTGATGATCGCCCATAACGAAGATGATAAAGGGAAAAACTTTTTTGTGGATGTCCATAAGATAGGAAAAAGTGCTAAAACAGGGAGAACAATAAAATTGAAGAACGGGCGGCTTTTAAAGCTCTCAAAAGGTCATGGCTTTCTCTGGCTGGAAATAGCAGGTACTGAGTTTGCCGATTCATATATAAACGATAAAGGAGTTGTGATAGTCTCCAATGCCTGTATGTCAAGGGAGGATAAACCCTCTCTGGTTGATGGAGGTATCGGAATGGCCTTAAGGCGGATCGTTGCTGAACAGGCGGAGAATGCCAGGGAAGCCGTTGAAATAGCCGGCCAATTGGTTGAGAAATATGGGTATTACTCTTCAGGGAGGACCTATGCTTTCGCTGATGCCAGAGAAGGGTGGTTAATGCATATTGTAAAAGGTAAACACTGGGCAGCAAAAAGAGTCCCGGATGATAGCATTGCTATTATCCCAAACTATTATACGCTGGATGAAATAGATCTTAATGACCGAAATAACTATATGGGTTCAAAAGACATTAAAGAGTACGCAATAAAAAGAGGCTGGTACAACAAGTCTGATGAGGAGACATTCAGTTTCAGAAAAGCATATTCAGATCAGAAAACCCTTATTTCTGAAAGGAACACCTTAAGACATTGGAGAGGATTCGCAATGCTCTCAAAATTAAAAGTAAGACCGGGCGCTGATCTCTCTTTTTCATTTATACCGGCAAAAAAAGTAAAAATACAAGATATCTTTAA
>DBOL01000021.1 GCA_002299555.1 Candidatus Aminicenantes bacterium UBA647 | reverse complement strand
AACTCTGGATGCTGCTGAAAAAGATGATTTCGAGATAACTAATATGTGGGTTGTGAACAGAACAGGAAATGTGTGGGTAAGAGTGCTGTTTCACGGGACGAGACCTTTCAGAGGTGATGTATATTTTGGAATCTGGTTTAATAATGGTATTAAAAGGCCGGTAAAAAAGAGATTGGTTTTTACTAATGAAAGTGGTGCGCGTGATCTTATTGTATGTAATTTTACTCATCTTAAAGTTTTATCAGGAGAGGGTAAATTGAAGGTTAAAGTTGATGCTACGAGTCAGTATAGAGAGATAAATGAAAAGAATAATGTGTTTGAAAAATATGTCCATTTTGCTGAAATTTCAAAGATTGAACTGAAAGTGGAACCTAAAATCATTCATCTTAAGATGGGCAAGATAAAAAAGGTCATCTTTAAGGCAAAATTCACACTCAAAGGGAGAGGGACAGTACTTGTGAGTTATTTAAAAAAATATAGTAGATACCGTAAACAAAATGGATCGTCAGCTAGAAAGCTTATTAATTCAACAAAAGCAAATGGGCCAACTTTTTATTCTAATCTTGGGGTATATGGTTACAAGACAAAAGTGGAAACCATTACCTGGTATAAGATCGAATCTTTTGATATAAATGCAAAGCATATGGAGATTCAGGAAGGAGTGTATAAAGTTGTTGCTGAAGATCCGAACAGGGCATCTTCAAATTTAGCTCAATGGGGTACCCAATACTGGAAATAGTTTAGCACTATTTGGTTGATATGTGATCTGACTGATTTTGTTGTTTCCCGGCTCCGCCAGTATTCTTGATTTATTTTTTCCGATTAAATATACTGAAAACAGGTGTATTAAACTATTTAAACGGAGTGAACATGGATATAAAAGAGAGAGCTGAAAAACAGAAGAATTGGATAGAGAAGGGACTTCATAAGATCCCGGGATTCAAAGGTTATTATGAGAGGGAGTTGAGACGGGATTCGGACAGACTTCAGCGTGATTTTATGGTTCTCAAACTAAATGAAGGACTTGAGGAGTTCCGGGGCATGATAAAAGAGGTTACGAGGAGAAGTGATCTTAAACAATTGACTGAATATGGTGATGTGCAAAAATATTTTGAAAAAGTCATTAATAACATCAGATATAGTGACAGAGGATATACAGGATTTTTTGATCTTATCAAGGTGAAGGAAAACGAACTGGATATTATTTATGAAAAGGATCTTGAAATAGTAGATTCAGTATTGAAGTTCAAAGAAGATATTTTAGTTTATAGGGATATAACTTCCGATTCTGACAAACTGAAAAAGATAAGAAAATCACTTGAAAATATTGAAGAGTCTTATGACAAAAGGAATAAGATCCTGAAAGGCTTCAATGTTGAATAAGGGAGGATAGGATGAAACTTGAAATAATGCAATACTTTGATAATACAGGTAAAGAGATCTCGCACAGGATTCCCGAGTCGGGATCTGCTGACATTAAGATGGGAGCTCAGCTTATAGTTCAGGAAAATCAGGCAGCAGTTTTCTTCAGGGACGGGAAGGCTCTCGATACATTCAAGTCAGGAAGGCATGTCCTGTCTACAATGAATATTCCTCTCCTGACAAAGTTGTTATCACTTCCTTTCGGGTTCAAATCCCCCTTCCAGGCACAGGTATATTTTCTTAATTTGCAAACTTTCCTTAACCTTAAGTGGGGTACAAAAGAACCGGTAAGTTTCAAGGACTCAGAACTTGGGTATGTAAGGCTGAGGGCATTCGGAGTCTATTCGATAAAGGTCACTAATCCCCAATTGTTCATCGGGGAAGTGGTGGGGACAAAAGCAATATATAATACAGATGATATTGAAGACTTCCTCAGAAATGTGATAGTAGGGAGATTAAACGATATTCTGGGTGAAAATCTAAAGACAATATTTGAACTCCCCCAGTACTTTGATGAACTTGGCGTTGGGATGAAATCGAGGGTCAGTGACGACTTTGCCAAATATGGGCTTGAGATATCCGATTTTATTATTAATTCCATCACACCTCCTGAAGAAGTTCAGAAAAGCATTGATGAGAGAGCCGGTATGGGAGCAGTCGGAGATATGGGGAAATTTATGAACTTTAAAGCAGCCAAGGCGATGGAGAAAGCAGCAGAAGCAGGTGGAGAAGCTTCCTCCGGAATGGGGATGGGGCTTGGCGCCGGTTTTGGTATGATGATGCCGGGGATGATAAATCAATCTATGAATCAGGCAGGTCAGAATAGCGGACAGGGTGTTCAGGGTGGCGGTCAGCAATCTGTACCAATGGTTGAGTGTACTAAGTGTAAGGCTCCTATTCCTGCAGCGTCAAAATTTTGTTCGGAATGCGGTACTAAGGTTAAAAAAGGGAAATTTTGTACAAAGTGCGGACTTCCACTTTCAGCCAGGGCAAAATTCTGTAGCGGATGTGGTGAGAAAGTTCAGAAAAAATGATATTTGAATGTCCGAAATGCGGAGGAAAGAACAAATTAGAATTAGCCGAGAATGAGTTTATCAAATGTTCCTATTGTAATAATTTTTCTTATATTGACCTCGATGGGATAGTTTCGGTTTATACTTTTAAATCACTTATAGAAATTAATGATACGACACTTTTTTTAAAAAAGGATTTTGAAAAGATCGGTTTTTCCGAAAAATTCAGAATTATCAACAATTATCCTCTTTATATCCCTTTCTGGGATACAGGGGATAGCAGGGTTTTATCAGGGGGGAGTTCACAATTCAGGGAGGATGGAGTTGTAATGCCATCTGAGGAGAAAATTGTTTTTGATTTTGACTCGATCTCAGGATCGATTGAGATCATTGAACCGGATATTATTCCTGCTCAGGATAAAAAGATAGTATTGTGTTATCTCCCTTTCTATAAAGTTGTAATAAACTACAAAGGTGAAGAGTACGTTTTTCTTGTTAATGGAATGAGTGGAGAGATATCAGGAGATCCAATCCCGTTTGTTTCGGTCAGTGAAGCAGGGTCATTATTTCCTCAATTCCTGATGATTTTCCTTGTCGCATTTGTTGTGAATTTTGTTTTTGATAATATTTTTCTCGCAATTTCCACAAATATAATTGCAATATATCTTCTTTTTAGTTTATTAATATCAAAGATCAACAGGAAACTATATAAAAATGAAAGTTAAGGTAATTTCCTGTAGTGAATGTGGTGCGCCACTCAGAGTTTCAGAGGGGCAGTTCTTATCCGTATGTAAATTTTGCAATGTAAATTATTATGTTAAACAGGATTCCCCTCCTGCAATATTGATAAAGGATAATGTTCATCTCGGTGATGCAAAAAAAAAAGTTCTTGACCAGCTTAGAAATAAAGCTGTTTCCAAAGGTTTTCTCTCAAACTCCTATTTTGAGAAGGGGACTCTTTTTTTTATTCCCATGATCGAGATCAGGGGCATTAAGGCCAGAGTTGCCTCAAGAGAAATTACAGGAAAGAGTGAATACGGGTATTTTGCATATGATTATATTGAGCAT
>DBOL01000045.1:41528-42204 GCA_002299555.1 Candidatus Aminicenantes bacterium UBA647 | reverse complement strand
TTTGAAAGAAAATTTGATGAAGAGAGTTAAGCCATCTGTTAATGAGAACAAAAGTTTTTCATCAATGAATTGAAATGAAAAAGCTCAAAGGAAAGCCGGTCTCTCAGGGGATCGTGATTGGTAAAGCGACTATACTGAAATCACAATCAGACATTGCCTTAAGGGAAAATCTGGACAAATCTGCTGTCCCCATGGAATTAAAAAGATTTAATAGTGCCCTCAGAACTACCAGGCTCCAGTTAAAAAAAATTTACAAGAATCTTCAGAAGGTTATGGGTAAAGATTCTTCATTGATAATAGAATCCCAATCCATGCTCCTTAATGACACACGCTTAATAGATGAGATCAGTGACAAGATCAAAACTACCCGGGTCAACTCTGAATGGGCAATTAAAGAAGTTGTAAAAAAATATCTTGATTTCTTCAGTGATCTAAACGACCTCTCATTTCGGGAGAAAGGGAATGATATAGCTGACATACTCGGACGAATAACAGAAAACCTGAGTAAGAGCAGTAACTCAGATGACCAGGAAATTGAGAATATGATTCTGGTTGCAGATGATCTGACACCCTCAATAGCCGCAAACCTCATGTCCAAAGGGAAACTTCTTGGAATCATACTAAATAATGGGGGTGAAACATCCCATACCGTGATCCTGGCAAGAACTCTTGGTAT
>DBOL01000045.1:0-41115 GCA_002299555.1 Candidatus Aminicenantes bacterium UBA647 | reverse complement strand
AACCCGAAGGATCAATATATAGCAAAAACCAGAATAAAAATTGAAAAATACAATGCTCATAAAGAGAGGTTGAAAAAAATAATTAAACTCCCGGGGGTCACAAAAGATAAGAGGAAGTTTAATCTGATGGCCAATATAGAACTCTCTTTTGAAAGCGATCTGGTACATTCATATGGAGCTTCAGGTATAGGTCTCTTCAGAACAGAATTTCTTTTCATGGATCCGGAAACAGTTCTTTTCGAAGAAGAACAATATCTCATTTATAAAAATATCGCACAAAAGATCTATCCTGAGAAAGTTACGATCAGAACTTTTGATATCGGCAGGGATAAAGGTGTTAAATATTTTAAAACCGGAAATGAGAGAAACCCGGCCCTTGGAACAATGGCCGTAAGACTTTTCCTTAAAGAGGAAAAAATATTCAGAATTCAGATCAAATCGATCATCCGTGCAAATGAAAATGGAAATATAAAGATCCTTTTTCCTATGATCACCGAAATTGAAGAAATTCACTCTATAAAAAAAATAATAGAAGATATCACCGAAGAATTAAGAGAAGAAAAAAAACTACCGCCACACAAAGTTCAAATTGGGATCATGATCGAGATTCCCGGAACGATCAAGCTTATAAAACATCTTAAAAATGAGATCGATTTTTACTCTGTTGGATCAAATGACCTTATCCAATATCTTCTCGCAGTTGAGAGAGATAATAGTTCACTTTCATATCTCTTTAATCCTTATCAACCTTCAGTTATCGAAAGTCTTATCGAGATCAGAGAAGAGGCAGAACGTACCGGCAAGCCGGTTACTATTTGTGGAGAAATAGCAGGAAAACCTCTAACCGCATTAATGCTGTTGGGGATGGGTTATACAAATTTTTCCATGAATCCTTTATCAATTGCTGAAGTAAAAAGAGTTTTTACAAATGTCCATTTTTCAAAAATAAAAAAAATAGTAAGCAAGCTTCCGGAATTCGATTCAAAATCCAAGAGCGAGGAGTTCCTTATCGAATCCATACTCCGAATTTATCCTGAAATGTTTATTAAACAGCCGGTCTTTTAACTCTGTTGAAAACTTCAAAGAAAAGTTTTTCCCACATTCTTTACACAAATTGTGGAAAAGTATCTTTCTGAATCCCAAGAACCTACTACAGAAAACGACTTTCTTAATTTGCACACTTTTAGTGCCCGCATAGCACCTATATGTCAGACTTATTGCCAAGACCGCGTATCACCGCACTTATTGAAACAGTATTGACACTATTATCCCTGCAGGTATAATGATACGGGAGTCATAATGAAGATTATTAAATTGTTAACTTTGGTTTTTTTGATCTCAATGAACTTAAATCCGGGGATATTAACCGTTCCGGAAAAGTCAGATTTTAGAAGGACATCACTTCACCATGAAGTTATTGATTTTCTGAATATTCTGGAAAAACAATCAAGTAAAATTAAACTTACAATCCTTTGTAATTCGACCGAAGGGAAGGAAGTCCCACTTGTTATCGTCTCAAATGAAGGGATATCCTCTCCATTGCAGATGAAGGCCCTCAACAGATCAGCGGTCCTTTTTGTTGCAAACATCCATGCCGGGGAAATAGAGGGGAAAGAAGCTTCACTTATGATGTTAAGAGATATAGCTGAAAATAAATTGGCAGATCTTTTAAATGATCAGGTAATCCTTTTTGTACCTATATTCAATGCTGACGGCAATGATAAATTAGGAAAGAACAGAAGAGATAATGGGCCCGAACTTGCAGGTGTCCGGTATAACGGACAGCACCTGGATCTAAACCGTGATTATATCAAACTTGAATCACCTGAGGTCAATGCACTTGTTAAACTTTTTAAAGAATGGGATCCGGTTCTCTTTGTCGATCTTCATACAACAAATGGATCTTATCACCGTGAGCCCGTTACATACACAACTCTTTCCAATCCTAACAGTCATCAGGAACTAATGGATTTCATGTGGGAGAAAATGTTTCCTGAGGTCAGGAAAACAATGAAAAAAAAGTACAAAACTGATGCTATCCCCTACGGAAATTTTATTGACCGTGCAGATCCTGTAAAGGGATGGAGAAATCATGCATATGAAGCACGATTTGGTACAAACTATGCAGGATTAAGGAATAGATTTACAATTCTTGATGAGAACTATTCTCACGCTGATTTTAAAACAAGAGTAATATCTACTTATTATTTTATCCGGTCAATTGCAGAATTCACTTCAAAAAATATTGGCCTTATGGATACTCTTGTCAGGAAAGCAGACCTTGAAACAATGCAGAATTATTCATCCGGAGATCATGTTATCTCTTACACTACAGAAAAACTTCTTGAATTTACCATAAAAAGTTATGAATTCGAGAAAGAGAAGATAAGGCCGGAGGACAGAGATAAGTACCCCCCATGGATAAAGGATTTTATAATTAAAAAGACCGATAGGCTGAAAGATTATAAAGTTTCTTATTTTGCAAAAGCAAAGGCCGTTGATAGTGTAAAAGTACCTTTTGGATATTTTATACTCCCCCATCATAAAAAAGTAATTGAGAACCTTAAAAAACATGGAATTATTATTGAAAAGACCGGAGAAACTTTTTCAGGAGAATTTGAAAACTTTATTATTAAGAAAATAGAATACGGAAAATCTCTTTATCAGGGACATATTCTTATTGCAGTTAAAGGAAAATATGAGAAAGTAAAAAAAAAATTACCAAAAGGATCTTTCTATATTCCTATGAATCAACCACTTGCCCGATTAATATCTGAGATTCTTGAACCGGAATCCAGGGATAGTCTCCTACGATGGGGATTCTTCAATAGAGAAATTATCATGCAGTGGACAGGGAAGCCGGGAATTTATCCTGTTTACAGGTATAATTGCAACATGGAAAATTTTCTGTCTGTCATAGAATAAAAAATATTCTGTCTCCCTCAATAAGGTTCAGATCTTCTGATCTGTTTCCTTTTAGCTCGAGAACATATCTGGCCTTTTTTTTCGATATATAACTCTTACAGGGATCTTTCTCACAAGGCGGAACATTTTTTATTATCTCTACGATCTCTTTTTTCGAGTTCAGGAATATCAGGTCAAGACTTACAAGTGTGTTCTTCATCCACATTCCCCTGAAATCTTCGATAGAATATACAAATAGCATTCCGAAATTATCCGGTATATCTTTTCTATACATCAGTCCCAAGGCTTTCTCTCCATTCGATTCAGCTATTTCCACTACAAATTCTTCATCTCCTATGAAAATCGAAGTAAAACCGGCACCGGAAAACAGACCGGAAGATAATATCGTAAGTAAAACCACCAAAAAAATTACATTTTTCATTCTTTCCCTTTAGAAATATTCTAACATTTTTTTTAATTTTGAAAAACCATAACTATAATAACTTCCTGAATAATTGCATTCTTGACTTTTTTTTCGTTTAATATAAACTTTAAAAATATACATCTGATGAAAGGAGGAAATATGAAATCAGCAGAAGAAATTCTTTATGAAAAGGGGACAAAGATAATATCCGTAAATGGACAGACTTCTATAGATAATGTGATAAGGACAATGCTTGAGAACAAGATCGGAGCAATAATTGTTAAGGATAATGACGATGTAATCGGTATCTGGACAGAGAGAGACCTCCTACGGAACATCTCAATAGACAAAGTTGATACCGGATCTACACCGGTTAAGGATCTAATGACCAAAGGCATTATTTCAGCTCCACATGACGATACTGTATACAATTTAATGGACAAATTTCTCGGAAAAAGATTAAGACATCTCCTGATAGAAAAGGGTGGTAAATATATCGGTTTACTCTCAATCGGAGACGTTATAAAGGCAACACTTCAGGAAAAATCTGATGAACTGAACGATCTGAAAACTATGGTAAGCTGGGACTATTACGAAGATTGGAAGTGGAGTAAATAAGTATAATCAATTCATAACGATACGATCAGATCAATTTCTCAAGTCCGTAAGTATAAGATCCCTCGGGGGGTAGAATATTCCCGGACCTCATAAATGAACCAATATATTGTCCGCAATTACTCCCGATCCTGTTCTCTTCCAGTTCACCCACACTTAAAATAACTTCAAATCCGGCGTTCCTGATACCGGATACGGTCTCATCAAGTTTTATTTTTACTTTTTTAAAATCTGTATTAATTCCATTACTGACAGCGCTTATTGTAGGATTGACCGGAGTAATTTTGATAATGAATTTTTGAGGATCGAAATTATCTACAAGAACTTTGTGATCAAGTTCCATCTCTCCGGAAAAGATGAAGTTAAGAGTGATCTTTTGATCGCCCGGCAGGAAAAATCCTTCACCAAAACGGGATATCCGTTCTAAACTCCATTTTTTCACCGGTATCAAATTATCTCTTTCCTGAACTGAAGTCGAATGAATTGAAAACTGCATTTGAAAATCCCCTTTTCCGTAAAGGTCATTCTTTATATTTGTTAATTCCTCGAAAAAAGATTCTGTACCATTTGGGGCAACAGTTGATAAGCTCGGTACAAATCCCGGAGCATCATACCTGTTCCTGAATTCTTTGAGGACCTTAAGAACAGATAAATTAAGTGCAGGCTCTCCCATTCTTGCAAATTGTATTTTAAATTTTTCTGAAATTATTCTTCGATCAGGAAACCTTTTCATAACCGGATAGTCGATCTGAGAAAAAATTTCATCTGAGGTTAATTTCCCTCCATAAAACTTCCCTGCATCACACATCATGCAGCCAACAGGACAACCGAACAATGTTGAAACTATCAACACCCATTTTTTCTCCACAGACGATGGGGGCTGGACAGACTCAACAAACTCAGCAAACCTGTTATTTCCGAAATCCCCTATATATACTGTCGCAATATCAGAATTTTCTGTTTTATATACTACTTCCATTTGAAACACCTTTTAGTTTCTTGAAAATTTTCATTGCCGATTCAACACCATTCCCCGCAGCTATTACAGCCTGCCGGAACTCCCTGTTCTTAATATCTCCTGCGAGATGGATCTTCCCGTTACGGATATGAGAATCCAACTCATCTGCTTCAAAACCGGACAAATAAAGATCATCAGGATCTCTTCCGATCGCAAAGACCATTGTGTCACATTCCTGATAAACAATATTTTTTTTATCAATTAATTTAACTTTCAGGGGTTTCTCCTCCCCCCTGCATATCTCTTCTATTACAACATTGTTCCTGTAACTTATCTTTTTATTTGTAAGTACCATTTTTCTTAAGATCTTCAATGCCTTGATCTTTTCCGATCTGTTAAGGATCTCGACCTTATTCTCTTCCCCCAATGTCAGAGAATAGTCAAAAGCACAATCTCCACCCCCAACTATTATTACCTGCTTACCTGACAAACCGGCGATATTGTCGATTTCATAATGGATATTCTTCATTAACTCTTCCGGAACACTGCTAAGGATCTCAGGTTTAACAGGCTTCGTCCCACTGGCAGCAATAATATATTGGGAGACATAAAATGATTCTCCTGCTTTGATATGGAACCTGTCATTTTCAGGATCATAACGAATTCCACTTACATTTGAATTTATTATTTCCTGTGGATAGCTCTTAAAATGTCTGACCATGTTCTCCGCAAGAACAGACCCGCTGACATATGGATAAGAACCTGCAAAATTCCCGATCAGATTCCCATTCCTTAAAAGTCCACCCGGGATCGATCTTTCAAAAACAAAATGACTTATTCCGAATCTGCTTAATTGAATAGAAGCAGACAATCCTGCAGGGCCTGCTCCAATGATGGCAACTCTCTTCTCCATTTCAGATCACTCCAACATTTTCATTAATTCACTCGTCATGACCGGTACAGCAAAGCCATGTGATAAATTTATAAGTGATGATTCATGAAACGCTTTGTTATAAGTTGCGGTAAAATCAATTCCGAAATATACATCGAAATCTCTTACAAATGCCTCTCTCGCAGTAGTCTCACAACATAAATGGGTCATTACTCCCGCTATTATGATCTGAGAAATATTATTATCACGAAGAATTCTTTCAAGATCAGTTTTGAAAAAGGCATTGTACCGGCTCTTTTCAACAATAAGATTACCAGGTTCATCAAATTCCTCTATGATCCGGGACATCCCGTTCTCCCTGGTTAAAATATCCCTCCACCAACGATTCATCTGTCCTGCATCTTTCTCAGAATTAATATGCCTCGTATAAATTACAGGAATATTCAAGTCCATGCACCTGTCCCTTATTTTAATTATTCTATTTACAATAGGTATAGCAGATGGAATAAAAGCGTGTGAATTTTTATTAAAGAAAAATTCCTGCATATCCATTATTAGAAAAGCAGTCCTTTCAGGATCAGGAGAATCGAGATGCTTTTTCCTGACAGATTCAATTCTACTTAGAAATTTGAGTGCAGAAATTTCTACTTTATCTCCTGTAAAATAAGTCTCTTTATCCAATATCACCATCCGGCAAACTAAGTTATTTAATATTTAATGTAGATTCCGAAAATGATAACACGATGTCTTTATATTGAAAAGAATTTTAAATGACGAAATTGATCAATCTTTATATTTCCTCTGAAAATATTTCATGTCACTCTTCTCTGTTAAAAGATCAAGAACATCAACAACAATACTATATTCCCCGCGATCAAGATTTTTGAGGTTTAAGGTTATCTTAAATTTATTTTTATCAGCAACAATAGTTTTTGTCTGGTTAAAATATATCTTACCCGAATTCTTAACTACCTGAATATGTATTTTAAGCTTCCCCAGAAGTTTGCCATTCTCCTCTCTGAAAAAATAATCAACTATCTTAACAACAAGATTCTTCCCTTTCAGATCAGCTTTCTCTATCTTTACCATAGGGACTAACGACTCTTTCTTCAGGAAATATCTCTTAATATATTTATCCCTTATGTTATTATCATAAGCGACAGAATAATCAGGATTTTTTGTTAAGATCTTTATTTTCTCAACCTTTCGCCCTTCCGGTGGAGAATAAGTCAGCATATACAGAATATCCTCTTTCTCAGTTAATTTTTGCACAGATCTACTGATATTTCCTGATGAGATCAATGCTCCACCTGTCTTTTCGGTGATCTCTCTGAAACTATTCTCCAGATTAGTTGACACCCTTTTATATTCAAGATCCTGCGAAAGTATAGATTTTGTGGTCCTGATGAATATAGAATGGAATACTGTGTTAACTTTATAAAATAGCTTTGAGATCTCCGCAGCCGGGAAATCGGTGGCAGCACTGAGAGCGATATTTATCTTCATCAGAAGAGTGGAAAGGGACCGTGAGTGAAAAACATCTTCAGGCCTGTTGCTTGATTGAAGCCCACTTATCAGAGATCTGATACTTTGCATCATCTCTCCTGAATATTTCAGCTTTGGGAACATCTCTATCTGATAAAAATTTATCACCCACTTTTCTCTATCTATTTTCTGAAGATACTTTGCAAAGTTATAATAATCATCTACAGAAGGTGTCAGATATTTTTTTCTGTAGTTATCCCATATAAGTATATATTTCTCAAGAAACTTTATCATTTCAAGAGCAGGCTGAGCCATTGCTCCTCCCAATATTTGATTGAACTTTGAATAAGAGAGTTCTGTATTGATCTTATCAAAGATCATGGAAAGCCTGTGCCTGGCTTTAATACTTTCATCATGAAGCATCTTCGATACCAAGTCTTTTATTGAAGAGAGATTAGTCAGATTATTTACAAAAAAGGTTTTATCGTTCACAAATATCAATAATTGATCATTGGTTCTGAAAAGTTTTTCGAAAAGATAATCGACACCTTTTTTTAACTGATCATTAAACTCAGTGATCTTAAAAACCAGAACAAAATATCTCCCCTTTGCTTTATCAGTTTTCGTCTTATCGGAGATATCCTCTTTAATGTCTATTTTTTTTCTGGTTATATAAAATCCATTTATTTTCTGAAGTTTCCCTCCATCATAAAGGAGAAAATCTTCTTTTTTCAGATTATCAACCAATTGTTTTTTGAGAAACACCCTCACCGGAACTTCGAAATCAGTTACATCAACGGTTTCCAGAACCTTCTCATCATCACTTCCGGATAAGGTTTCAGGAAATAATTGAACAGAGAAAAGTAATGACAAAACTGATATCGTAAATAAAAATAAATAAGTTTTTTTCTTCATTTCAGTATCCTATAATAGTAAACATACGAATTCAACACACTTAAAGTTTGTTCGAATTCTGATATAATACTAATGAAATGACATCACCAGTGATTCGGATCGAAAATCTATCAAAATATTATGGAAAACACCGTGGGATCGAAGATGTTTCATTTGAAGTAGAAAGAGGAGAGATATTCGGATACCTGGGACCGAATGGAGCG
The DNA here is from genome assembly GCA_002299555.1 of Candidatus Aminicenantes bacterium UBA647. GTDB lineage: Bacteria > Acidobacteriota > Aminicenantia > UBA2199 > UBA2199 > UBA647. The sequence goes on along the minus strand of DBOL01000045.1, from coordinate 32,719 downwards.
GGAAAAACTACTACAATCAGGATCATGCTCGGATTCTTACATTCTTATGGGGGAAATGTAAATATTTTCGACAGGAACATAAAAAAGAATTTACTGACAATACTTTCAAGAACCGGGTATCTCCCTGGAGAGCTTTCCCTATATGGGAATTTAAAAGTAGCTGAATTTCTCGAATATTTTTCAAATCTCAATAAAAAAACAGAACAAATCCTTATAAGAGATCTACTTGACAGGTTCAGATGTGAACCTGACAAAAAAATATCATCCTTATCAACAGGAAACAAACAGAAAGTGGGAATAATTCAGGCCGTAATGAACGATCCGGATCTGGTTATCCTTGATGAACCTACAAGAGGACTTGATCCCCTTATGAGGCAGGAGTTTTATGATCTTCTCAGGGAACTAAAAAATAAAGGCAGGACAATACTCCTCTCATCCCATGTTCTCACTGAAGTGGAGAAAGTTTGTGATTCAGCTGCGATTGTCAGAGACGGGAAAATAGTCACTGTTGAAGATATCCACTCCTTAAGGACAAAAAATTATAAGATTCTCGAGATCACAAGTAAGGGGCCGCTTGATAGAAGAAAAATAAGACCATTGAAAAATATAACCGGACTTGAATTCATGGGAAATATGATGAAATGTCATTTACACGGAGATATTGATCCGCTTCTGAAAGCAATCGGGAAAAATTATATCATTAATATAGAAAGTTCTTCGCCCGGGCTTGAGGAAGTTTTTATCAAGTTTTACGGAGAGAGGCATGCTTGAAAATATATTCCTGAAAACTCTGAGAGACCAGCTGGTTTCAATTTTCTGGTGGTCTGCAGGATTCATATTCCTTTCTATTTATCTCTCTTACTTTTTCCCTTACATGAGTGAAAATACTGCAATATTTAAAATGGTAGATTCTCTGCCTCCTGTTATCAAGAACCTCATAGGTGATGTGAAATTTGTCTCAACTCCTGAAGGATTTTTCAACCTTCAGCCTTTTTCATATTTTGCTCCCATAATGATCCTGTTCTATTCTGTTTCAAGAGGAGTTGGAGTGATCGCCGGAGAGTTAGAAAATGGAACACTTGACCTTTTATTATCAAAACCTGTGTCAAGATCCGGAGTTATACTCCAAAAAGTCTTATCTATATCACTGGCACTTGCAATAATTCATATCTTCTTCTTTTTGGGGATGGGTCTGGGACTAATATTATTTAAAATAGAGATGAATATTATCAGACTGGCGGATGCAATAATTTCAGTTTTCATGTTATCAATCAGCTTTCTCACTATCTCCGTCACTGCAGGGATCATTTTTTTGAATAAAAAAAAGGCAGTCGGATTAGTAAGCGGATTTGCATTGATATCATTTCTAATAAATGCATATGCCCCAGCAGTAAATTCATTTCAAATAGCAAGGATATTCTCTCCTTTCTATTATAACTCAGGGAATTCTCCTATATTAAACGGTCTGGATTTAAGCCATTTATTGATTCAGACTTTTATAGCTGTTTTCTTCCTGGCTGTTTCAATCCTGTTTTTTAAAAAGAGGGACCTTTATTCCTGAAGAAATCACTTGATATTAATTGGAGAATAATTTACTATTTTTTCAAAATTACAATTAATAATAATTAAGAATTATGAACAATATTAAATTTAGTAAAAGCGATATAGAAGGCCTGAATAAGAAAGGTCTGGACATTGATGAAATTAATTCACAAATTGGAAAATTGAACAGAGGGAACATCCCGGTACCGCTGATCAGGCCGGCCGGCCTTGATGACGGCGTGATCCGATTTGACAGCGATCGGAAAGAGGAACTCGCTAATAAATTTGACGAGATCCGTTCAAAAATCACTTTCTCAAAATTTGTCCCCGCCTCTGGTGCTGCAACGAGAATGTTCGGCCTGCTTTCTGAAACTCTGAATAAGATCGAACTAGGGGAAATTGAAATAGAGGATCTGCTGAAGAGTGATCACACCGATATCACTTTCACCAATTTTTTCAATGCCCTCAAAAGACATGAACTCCCTTTTGTTGGTAGCCTTGAAATGTCTCTCAAAAAAAACAACCTGGATCTTGAGACCCTTTTTATAGGGAATAATATCAAAACAATACTTGAATACATTCTGGGTGAAAAAGGTCTGAACTACGGATCATTACCAAAAGCATTGATCAAATTTCATAACTATGCAGACATATCGGTTTCACCTGTCGGTGAACATTTCGTTGAAGCGGCTTTGTATGCAAGTGACCGAAAGAACAATGCTTTGATCCATTTTACCATTCCTGAACAGAATCTTATTGATTTTGAGGAAGAGGTTCTTGTGTTAAAAGAAATTTTCTCCCGTGAAAAAGGATACCGGATCAATACAGAATTCTCTTTTCAGATGATCAGCACTAATACCATTTCAATTGATAGTTCCGGAGAACCTGTCCGTGATAAAAGTGGAAATGTTCAATTGAGAGCAGGTGGACATGGATCCCTTCTGGGGAACTTAAATAAGTTGTCATCAGATATAATCTATATAAAAAATATTGATAACATAACAACTGTAGACAGATTAAGTGATACTATCGAGAACAAAAAAATAATTGGAGCATACCTGATCGAAATTAGAGACAAAATTTTTAATTCACTGAGAACATTACCAAGAATTATAAAAGATGGCGAATCAATAAATGAGATATACTGCTATGCAAAAGATGTCCTTAATATTTCATTCCCTGCAGAGTTTATTGAGTTCGACCTGGAAAAAAAGAGAAAGATCCTTTGTGAAAAACTTAACAGACCAGTGCGGGTCTGTGGAGTGGTTAAAAATATGAATGAACCCGGAGGAGGCCCTTTTTGGATCAAAAACAAGAATGATGAAACTTCACTTCAGATCATTGAGAAATCTCAAATTGACAAAACCTCACCAGAGCAGGAGGAGATCTTCACTCAATCCTCGTATTTTAATCCGGTTGATATAGTTTGTTCTATTAAAAACCATCGTGGGATTATCTTTGATCTGAATGAATTCATTGAAGAAACCAGATATTTTATTTCTGAGAAATCTCAGGGGAACAAAAAGACAAGTGTTCTTGAACATCCGGGCTTATGGAACGGCTCCATGGAGAAATGGATATCTTTATATGTGGAAGTACCTCTATCTACATTCAACCCTGTAAAATATGTTAATGATCTTCTTAAAGATAACCATAAACCTTCGAAAGATAAAAAATTTTCAGAGCTCTTTTGAGAATATATATGAGCGAAAATAACTTATTCCCTATAAGTGATTGTACAGCCATAATTCTTGCCGGAGGGAAAAGCAGCAGAATGAATACAGACAAAAAATATCTGAAAATAAATGATATTACTCTAATTGACAAAGTATTAATACAAACTGAGAAACTTTTTCAAAATGTAATGATCAGTGCTTCTCAAAATATGTTTATTAAGTCCGGTGGTCACAAAGTTGTCAATGACATATATAGCAATAGAGGTCCATTATCCGGTATCCTTTCAGGGTTGATGGGATCAGAGAATGAGAAGAATTTTATCATCGCTGCAGATATCCCGGAAATATCAAAAGAACTGATCAGTCAAATGAATTACTATACAGATAAATATGATATCGTTGTCGCTGAATCAGGAGAAGGTAAAATAGAGCCACTTTTCGGATTCTATAAGAAAATTACTATTCCCGCCATCAGGGAGAATCTGAGCATGGGAAAAAATAAAATACTTGATATATTTGAAAAAACTTCAATTAAGATCATCAGAATGAAAAATACAGGCTGGTATTTTAATATAAATACAGAAGAAGATTATAAAGAATACCTGGCCTACCTTAACACCCGAGACGGATCTCGATCCTGACCAACTCCATATGAAATTTCATTTCATATACAAACACTATATGAAATTATATTTCATATTTTACTTGACTTTTCATTTTCATGAATATATAAAGGAGCTATGAAGCAAAAAAATCCTCAGAGTAGATCTGTGAGAATGCCCTGGACAACCATTGATCTTCCTCAATGGATAAATGAATATCCGAAATTGAATTCTCAGGTGAAAGCTATAAGAGAATCAATGGGAATTTCCCAGGAAAAACTTGCAGAGAATATAGGACTTACATGGAGATCTATCCCCAATATTGAGAGTGGGAAAGTAAACCCGAAGATCACCACACTTCAGAAAATTGCTGATTATCTTAATTGCGATCTGAAAATACTTCTGATTCCAAAAGAAAAAATTCCTGAGAAAAAAAATAAACACTACTCCATAAAGGAGAAAGAAACTCCCCCACGTCAGAAAAAGCTTGCATTTAACCGGAAACATGACAATGACACGTATGAAAAAGAAGAAAATTCCATAGAGAAGAAAAAAGAGTACTTTTGGGAATGATCCCGTTTGACTATATTCTGATAATAATTTAGTATTCCCCAATGAATATATTTTCATTTAATGGCTGGTCAGGAACAGGAAAAACCACACTAATAACAAAGCTTATTACCGAACTATCAAGCCGGGGATGGAAAGTGATGGGTGTAAAAAAAGTTCCTGAAAAGTTTCATCTTGAACCGGAAGGAAAAGACAGCAGAAGATTCCTGGAACACGGAGCTGATACCGTTTACCTGGTGGCTGAGAAACATTTGATGAGGACCAGACCAATAGTTAATCCTGAGGATTTCTTTAAGCTTGCCGAGAAAGACCTCAAAGAGCATGATTTTATACTGATCGAAGGATTATCAAATGAGGGTGCGTTTATTTTTGAAGTTCATAATCCGGGAATATCAAAAGATCTTAAAACTGAAAAAAACATTCTTACAGCTGTAATCTCCGAATATAAAGTTTTTAATGATATTACATATTTTAACAGGGATGACATCAAAAATATAGCAGATTATCTGGAAGTTCTTAAAAACTCATAAAGGAGGCTTTATGAAAAGTTACAGGAAAGAGTTGTGGTTTGAAACACAGAAGAGAAGAGAATTGATCCATATAACTCATCATATTGAAGAGTGTCTGAAAGAGAGTGGAATCAAAGAGGGAATGATCCTTTGCAATGCAATGCATATAACATCCAGTGTATTTATTAACGATAATGAAAGCGGACTGCATAATGATTACGAAATTTGGCTTGAGAAACTCGCCCCGGAGAAACCCTATTCTCAATATCAGCATAATGGTTTCGAGGATAATGCTGATGCACATTTAAAAAGAACTATAATGGGAAGAGAAGTGGTTATAGCTGTTACAGGAGGGAAACTTGATTTCGGACCCTGGGAAGCAGTGTTTTACGGGGAGTTTGACGGGAAAAGAAGAAAGAGAATCCTTGTAAAAATCATAGGAGAATAGTGAGACTGACAGAGTGAAACTTGAAAGTATTCTGTCGTGTGATCAAGTGTACTTAAAAAAAATAAAAAAAAGTTCATATTTTGTTTCAATTCAATTTATTTTTATGATAAAATGCACCTTAAAAAATGGATATTCATACACAATCAGCTATCCTTACCAGCGAGATTAGTTAATCGATAATTAAGATGATAATCCAACTATTTAAATCAGAGGAATTTCTAAATCTTTACAACTTTATATCAAATCCTGAACCACAGGGGTGAATGCATGGATAGAGAAGAAAAACAGATCAACGAAGCAGCTTTAGAAGTTCGAAAAAAGAAACAACCTTCAAAGAAAGGCAACGCTATCGAACTTGTCAGTCACTATTGCAAAGGGTGTGGATTATGTGTTGACAGCTGCCCTACAGGAACTCTCCTACTTGAAGATAATGTTTCAAGCAAGTTCGGGATTTCAGTAATGGTAGATGCTCCCGAATATTGTATCGGCTGCAAAATGTGTGAGCGGAGATGCCCTGATTTTGCAATATTTATAAACCATGAGATGGAAAAGGAAAAACAATGAGTGAAAGAAAAGTACTCCAGGGAAACATTATAGTCGCAAAGGCTGCCATTTCAGCAGGATGTAATTTTTTCGCAGGATATCCAATTACACCTTCATCTGAAGTTGCTCAGTATCTTTCAAAAGAATTTCCTCAAATGGGCCGTGATTTTATCCAGATGGAAGATGAGATCTCAGCTTTAGGTGCATGTATTGGTGCATCTCTTTCAGGAAAAAAAGTACTCACAGCAACCAGCGGACCAGGGTTTTCTTTGATGCAGGAACATCTCGGTTTTGCAGTAATGGCCGAAATACCCCTGGTAATTGTAAATGTGATGAGAGGCGGTCCCTCAACTGGTATTCCGACCAAACCTTCTCAGGCAGATATGATGCAGACCAGATGGGGAACACATGGTGATCATCCTATTATTGTTCTTTATCCTGCATTTTCCGATGAGATATTTTCAGAAACTATTAGAGCTTTTAATCTTTCTGAAAAATTCTGGAATCCGGTCATACTTCTGCTTGACGAAGTGATAGCAAAAGCTCATGAAGATATTGAAATACCTGAAAAGAAAGATATAAATATTTACAAAGAGAAAGTAAACGTTATTAAAGACCTGAATATCTACGACAGAAATATTGGTGAAAATCCACCAAGAGTGGATTTTTTCAAAGGGTATCCGATACATATTGACGGGTTGGAACATGACTCACACGGATGGCCAACATCTGACCCTGTTATCGCAGATAAGATGCAGAACCTGAGAATGCAGAAAATATATCATTATCAGGATGAAATAATTAAATTTAATGAATATCATATGGAAGATGCTGAGATCATGGTCTTTGCTTTTGGTGTTTCTGCAAGAGCAGCATTGAATGCAGTTAAAGAAGCCAGAGACGAAGGTATAAAAGTCGGGTTATTCCAACCTTTGACAATCTGGCCATTTCCAAAAAAAGCACTACAGGAAAGATTCAAAAAAATTAAAAAGATCTTAACCGTAGAAATGAACATGGGACAGATCAAATATGAGATCGAAAGAGTATCCCCTGATGATGTGAAAAAGAAAACCCTGCTCAGGGCAAACGGGATCCCATTTACTCCGAAAGAGATAGTCAATTCCATTAGGGAGTTTACAAAATGAATAAATATGAAAAATATATAAGATATCAGACATTTCCTACACCCTGGTGTCCGGGTTGCGGTGACGGTATCGTCCTGAAATCTATAGCAATGGCATTTTCCGATCTGGATATAGATCCGAACGATATAATAGTTGTAGCCGGTATAGGGTGTTCCGGAAGGATGCCCACATTTTTTAACACAAACACTCTGCATACCACCCATGGCAGAGCTTTAACTTTTGCAACTGGTGTAAAACTTTCCCGGCCTGATAAACTTGTGGTTGTTATCTCTGGTGACGGTGATGCATTAGCGATCGGTGGAAACCATTTGATCCATGCTGCAAGACGTAATATAGGCATAAAGATGATCCTCATTAACAATGGTGTATATGGGATGACAGGGGGCCAGGTATCCCCTCTTACTCCTCAAAAATTTGTAACTGAAACTACTCCATACGGAAATATTGAACCCAAATTTCATCCTGCAGAATTATTGATTGCCGCAAGAGCAACTTTTGTTGCGAGGGAAACTGTCAACAGGACAATTCAGCTGAAAGAAGTTATTAAAAAATCATTTCAACACAAAGGATTCTCCGTTGTAGAAGCTATCAGCAATTGCCATATTAATCTTGGCAGAAAAAACAATATGAAGAACCCCGTAAAAATGGCCAAGTGGATCGCAGAGAGGACTGTTACGAAAGCTCAATTTGAAAAAATGACCCCTGCTGAGAGAGATCATAAATATCCGGTCGGTATTCTTCAGGAAAATACAGACAGATATGAATATTCAGAACTATACCACAAGCATATTGTCACGGCAGCGAAAGAATCAGCGAAAAAGAATAAAAAAAAATAGGGCGAGGATAAAAATGGATAGATATGAAATAAGGTTGGGAGCAGTCGGAGGACAGGGCATTATAACAGCGGGAGCCCTGCTGGTTGATATTGCTGTGGAAAAAGAGGGTAGACATGCATTGGAAAGTCCCACTTATACTGCAACGGTCAGGGGAGGCCCGACCAAGGTGGATGTTATTATTTCAGATAAAAAAATAATTTTCCCCCAGGCAAGTAAGATCGATTTTTTCCTCTGCACATACCAGAAGCCCTATGACTTATACAAAGACAGGGTCAGGGATGATGCAATTGTTGTCGTTGATTCAAATCTTGTACCTGACCTGGGAGACACAAAGAACTGGAAACTTTATAAGATCCCTCTTATCCATGAAATAAAAAAAGAATTGGGAAATATTGTATTCACATCTGTTGTCACACTTTCTATGACGCAAAAACTTACAAATATAATTGACTATGACAATATGGTAAATTTTGTTAAGAACTGGGCACCGAAAGGGACAAAGGAAATGAATCTCAAAGCTATTGAACTGGGTAGAAAGCTTGTTTAATGGCGAAAAAAAGTAAAAATTTTGTAGAGGAGTTAAGGTGGAGGGGTATGATCCATGATATCATGCCCGGAACTGAAGAATTCCTTCTGAAAGAAAGTAGCACAGCATATATAGGATTTGACCCGACAGCAGATTCACTTCATATAGGCCATCTCGTCTCGGTCATGATACTCAGGCACTTCCAACTGGCAGGACATAAACCGATCGCTCTTCTCGGTGGCGCTACGGGAATGATCGGAGATCCCTCTGGAAAATCTGAAGAGAGAAATCTTCTTAGTGAAGCCACATTAAACGAAAACCAGGAAGCAATAAAAAAACAATTGGCAAAATTCCTCGATTTTAATGAAAACAGCGCCAATAGCGCTGAAATGGTAAACAATTATGATTGGATGAAGAAATTTTCATTCTTAGACTTTATAAGAGAGATCGGGAAACATATTACGGTAAATTATATGATGTCCAAAGATTCTGTTAAGAAGCGGATAGGTGAAGATTCAAAGACCGGGATGTCATATACGGAATTTTCTTATCAATTAGTACAGGCAACTGACTTTCTTGAACTTTACAAGACAAAGAAATGCAGGCTCCAGATGGGAGGATCCGATCAATGGGGAAATATTACCACAGGGACAGAACTTATTAGAAGAAAAACCGGTGGCGAAGCATTTGCCCTCACATGCCCCCTTATAACTAAAAGCGATGGGTCAAAATTCGGGAAAACAGAGGGTGGAAATGTCTGGCTTGACCCTTCACGAACATCACCATACAAATTCTATCAGTTCTGGCTCAACACATCAGATGATGATGCGGGGAAATATATAAAAATTTTTACTGCACTTGGGAAAAACGAAATTGAAGCACTCTCTGAAGAGCATAAAGATGCGCCCCATCTGAGAATACTTCAAAAGAGACTTGCAAAAGAATTAACAACAATGGTCCATTCGGCGGAAGATGTTCAAACATCTGAGGAAGCATCAAGGATATTGTTCGGAAAAGGTACAAAAGAATCCCTTATCAAAATCTCAGAATCTGATTTCCTCAATATATTTGAAGGTGTCCCCAGATTCGACATTAATAATTCCGACCTTGAGAATAGAATTAATATCTTAGATTTTCTGGCAGTTCATACCTCAATTTGTGCATCGAAAGGTGAAGCACGCCGATTGATCAAGAGCGGTGGCGTTTCCATCAATAAAGAGAGAATTGAAGACCATGATAAAATGATAGACAAAAAAAATATCCTTAACAGCAAATATATCCTGATCCAGATCGGGAAAAAGAAATATTCACTGATTACTGTTATCTGATGATCCGGTCACTTTGACAATCTCAGTAACCAACCTGAAATCAGTATCCAAAATCAAAACATCTCTGGTGGCAGAGTCTGTCGAAACCACTACTCTCTCATATATTATTTCCGATGATTTCAAGTGATGATCTGAAAATAAATTGTTTAATCGAATTGTTCAGGATATTATTCTTCCCGATCTCAAGCAGGGTGAAAATAACTTTGGATGAATTTTCGAACCGTTCTCGATCTCTCTTTTTCACAGGTTCTCTTGACGGGGAATTCAATCGGAGCGGGTTTAAGTACCGTCCACTGCGCTGGAGGCCATAGTGAAGATGAGGGCCTGTTGATCTTCCTGTGTTACCGACATAACCTATAACATTTCCCTGATCTACCCATTTACCTCTCCTGATCCCCTTTTTTATTCCTGAGAGGTGGTAGTAATGTGTTCTATACTTATTTCCGTGGGAGATGACAATATACCTTCCTCTGATCTTTCCATAACCGGCCTGGTAAATGCTCCCGTCAGCTGTAGCCCTGACAGTGGTTCCCCTTGGTGCTCCGAGATCAATTCCATTATGTGCAGCGGAGAACCCTGTCACAGGATGTCTTCTGTAACCGAAGCGGGAGGTTAAACGCATAAAAGGTAGTGGACATCTGAGGAACATTTTTTTTACCGCCCGACCATCAGGATGAAAATATGAGCTCTTCCCCGGATCAGCTGCAAACCGGACAACACTTGTTTTTTTTTCCCTGTTTACAAATTCAGATGCAATGATCTTCCCATATCCGGAAAACTCTCCATTCAGATATCTTTTTTCCAGAAATATCAGAAATGAATCACCTTTTCTAATATCCCTGTTGAAATCTATATCATACTCGTAAAGGGTTGCAAGGTGTTCAGCAAGTTCCCCTCCGCCTTGCTCAGATCCGGTAAGTGTTTCATACAGGGAACCATTAATGGTTCCGCTTACCATCTCAATTCTTACCTCGTAGGGAATCACAACTATTTTCCCTTCTATCATACCTGAAACACACCGGAATATCTCAAAATATTTGTTTCTCTCTATATCATATCTGAATGATCGAAACCCGTCAGAATCATAATTGATCAGGTAACTATTCCCTGCTTTGATTCTCCTTAGATCATATATCTCACCGGTTTTTGAAATTATTTTATTTATGAGAGAATTATCTAAATTTTCTGAAGTCAGGATCGTAAAAAGGTTGTCACCTCTCCTCACCTTTCCTCTGAATGATAACTGGTCATTGCCCGAAGATGTGATCTTATTAATTATTGGGGAATTGAATTCGACTTCAGTATTCAGAGTGCCATGACTTTCGGTTTTACATATTTTCAGATAGAAAACGATAATAAAAAGTATCAGGATCGATACAAGAGCAGATCGCTTTCTTCTGTATGATCGTGTTGCAGAATCCATAGTTGTCTATTCTAATAAAATTTGTTGTTCAAAGCAATCCTTCCGCTGCCTCAATCTTGCCTTAACTTAATGTTCTGATATAATATCGTCATCATGATCAATTATTTGCTAAAAAAAATTTTCGGGACCAACGATGAAAGAGTACTAAAAAAACTTGCTCCGATAATAGAAGAAATTAATAAACTTGAACCTGAAATAAGTTCACTTTCCGATGAACAACTCAAGAGCTATACTGATAAGTTTCGTGAAAGACTAAATTCAGGCGAAACTCTGGAAGACATCCTCCCTGATGTATTTGCTATTGTTAGAGAAACCGGCAAGAGAGTCCTGAACATGCGTCACTTCGACGTTCAGCTTCTCGGTGGAATAATTCTGCACAGAGGGATGATCGCTGAGATGAAAACAGGTGAAGGTAAAACACTGGTCGCGACCCTCTCCGCATACCTAAATGCTCTCGATGGTAAAGGTGTTCACGTTGTTACAGTAAATGATTATCTCGCTTCCCGTGATTCAGAGTGGATGGGAAGGGTCTACACTTTCCTTGGATTGACCGTTGGAGTTATAAAGCATGGCATGAATGATGAAGAGAGAAAGGAAGCTTATAATTGCGATATCACATATGGAACCAACAACGAATTCGGTTTCGACTACCTCAGAGATAACATGAAATTCGAGGTGGAGAACCTGTGCCAGAAAGAGTTCAATTATGCAATAATAGATGAGGTTGACTCTATCCTGATAGATGAAGCAAGGACCCCGCTTATCATTTCCGGCCCCACCGAAGAATCAACTTCTCTTTACTACAACGTCAATAATTTTGTAAAGAGGATAAAACCCGACGAAACCACTTTTGATCTGGACCTTAAATCCAAAACAATAACTCTTGAAGATCCGGGGATAAATGAGGCTGAAAAATTCTTTAAGATCACCAACCTCTACGACCTTTCTAATATGGACACATTACATCAGATCAATCAGTCTCTCAGAGCGCACCTTCTGTTCTCCAAAGATGTTGATTACCTTGTGAGCGATAATCAGGTAGTGATCGTTGATGAATTTACTGGTCGAATGATGCCGGGGCGGAGATTTTCCGATGGACTGCACCAGGCTTTGGAAGCAAAAGAAAATGTGAAGATAGAACAGGAATACCAGACCCATGCAACAATAACTTTCCAAAACCTGTTCAGGATGTATAAGAAACTCTCCGGAATGACCGGAACAGCTGTTACAGAAGCGGTAGAATTCCATTCGATATATAACCTTGACGTTATGGAACTCCCTACAAACAAACCTCTGATAAGAGCAGAGATGGCCGATGTCATCTATGGAAGCACAGAGGAAAAATGGGATGCTGTGGCAAAAGAGATAAGAGAGCTGAACGAAAAGGGGCAACCTGTTCTGGTTGGTACAATATCAATTGAGAACTCAGAGCTCCTTCACCGGAGGCTTTCAAGAGAGCACGTAAAACATCATGTACTTAATGCAAAGTATCATGATTCTGAAGCTGAGATCGTCGCTCAGGCCGGGAGAAAAGGGGCAGTTACAATTGCAACAAATATGGCCGGCAGGGGTACAGATATCGTTCTTGGCGGGAATCCCGACTTCTTGTTGAGAGAAGAACTGAAGAAAAAAGGATTTACTCCGACAAATGCACCGGAAACAATTCTCACAAAAGCAGAAGAAGATGTAAAAAGGCATCATATTATAGAACAGAATGAGGTTCTTGCCCTGGGGGGACTTCATATCCTGGGAACTGAAAGACATGAATCAAGAAGGATCGACAACCAGTTGCGTGGAAGATCCGGAAGACAGGGTGATCCCGGGTCTTCAAGATTCTACATATCACTTGAAGATGATCTTATGAGAATACTTGGTGGTGACAGAATCAAAGGACTTCTTGTGAGAGCCGGTATGAGCGAAGGTAACCCTATAGAAAATAAATTTGTTACCAAGGCTATTGAGAATGCACAGAAACAGATTGAAGGACAGAATTTCTCGATGAGAAAACACCTCCTTGAATATGATGATGTTATGAATAAGCAGAGACAGAATATCTATTCGACAAGAAAGGATATCCTATACGGAAAAGATTTCAAAGATCATGTCTCAGAACTGATACTTGAGATTTATGACAGCATAATAAACTATCATCTTGATGAGAACAAAGACCCCGAAGAGTGGAGTGTTGAATCATTTGAAACTGAAATATCAGCACAATACGGTATTAATACTGAAGATTTTCTCGATGAGAAAATATCTGAACTCCCCTATTTTGAGATTCGGGACAACGTGCTTAAAGCAATAAATGACTCTTACGATTCGAAAGAGGAGCTCATAGGTTCAGCAAATTTAAGGGAGTTTGAAAGGTGGATCATGCTTCAGATAATTGATACACAATGGAAAGATCATCTTCTTAATATTGATCATCTTAAAGAAGGTATCGGCCTTCGGGGTTATGCGCAGAAGGATCCACTCATTGAATATAAAAAAGAGAGCTTTGGCCTCTTTCAGGAACTTCAGGACCGGATAGATGATGAAGTGATTAAAACATTATTCCTTTTCAAACCGGTGGCTGAAGATGAAATAGATAATCTGAGACAAAAGAAAAGCTCTAAATTGGCCAGACCAAGCTCCAAAATGCCAGGGAAAAGGTCAGGGAAGAAAAAGAAAAAAAAGAAGAGACGATAACATGGAAAAAAAATTTAAAAATTTCAATGGACTCACCTTTGACGACGTTTTGCTTGTTCCTGGTTATTCAGAAGTGATACCGAATGAGGTCGATGTGTCCACCAGATTTACAAGAAATCTTAACCTTAACATTCCTCTTATCTCAGCGGCAATGGATACTGTCTCTGAATCAAGGATGGCAATTGCAATGGCTCAACTTGGAGGAATATCAATAATTCACAAGAATATGAGTGTTGTAGAGCAAGCCTCACTTGTAAAAAAGGTAAAAAGATCAGAGTCAGGAATGATCGTAGACCCCATCACACTTAAACCACACAATAAGATCTATGAAGCACTGACGTTGGTTAAGGAAAAAGGGATATCAGGCCTGCCAATAATTGATGATGCAGGAAAATTGAAAGGAATTCTGACTAACAGAGATATGAGATTTACGACAAAGCTGGATCAGGAGATCAGGGATTTTATGACATCTGAAAATCTGATCACAGTGAAAGATGATATCAGGATGGAAGAGGCCAGAAAGCTTCTTCACCAGAACAAAATAGAGAAATTGCCGGTTATTGATAATGATAATACTCTTATAGGACTTATCACATTGAAGGATATTTTAAAAGCTGAAAAATTCCCTTTTGCATCAAAAGACAAATTCGGGCGACTCCTTGTCGGAGCTGCAGTGGGTACCGGAAAAGATACGATGGAGAGAGTCGGAGCCCTTTCTGATGTAAAGGTTGATGTCATCGTCTTGGACACTTCTCATGGCCATTCAAGGAAAGTAATGGATATTATCGGGATCATAAGAAAAGAATATCCGGAAGTAGAACTTATTGCCGGAAATATCGCAACCGGGGAAGCGGCAAAAGATCTGATAGACCTGGGAGTTGATGCGATCAAGGTAGGAATAGGCCCCGGTTCGATCTGCACTACGAGGATGGTAACAGGAGCTGGCATGCCTCAGATTAGTGCAATTATGGAAGTTGCTAAAGTTACCGGAGATAAAATTCCTCTCATCGCAGACGGTGGAATTAAATTTTCCGGAGACATCACAAAAGCAATTGCAGCCGGTGCCAACTCTGTAATGCTCGGATCACTTCTTGCCGGAACAGATGAGAGTCCTGGAGAACTGGTAATATATCAGGGAAGATCATACAAAAAATATAGAGGTATGGGCTCTATCGGAGCAATGAAGGAAGGAAGTAAAGATAGATATTTTCAGGAAGATGAATATTCAGAATCTAAACTTGTACCGGAAGGAATTGAAGGCAGAGTTCCTTACAGGGGAAGTGTTATGGATCTGATTCCATTAATGATCGGTGGTGTCAAAGCCGGAATGGGACTGACCGGATGCAGGAATATTGACGAATTGAGGAAAAAATCCAGTTTTGTAAGGATCACGAGCGCGTCACTGAAAGAGAGCCATGTTCATGATGTAATGATAACCGAGGAGTCACCTAACTACAGGCTAAACTGATCGATAAATATGAAAACAAAAATATTATTTGTTTTGTTAACATTCTTCTTATCTGCTTCCATTTTCCAAGCTGAACCTGTTAAAACCGGAGTTGGCTTTAAGACAGGATATTTTGGTGTCCCGGATCAACTGCTTGATCTGATAATGTTTGAACACCCCGGAATTGAAGGGAAATTCTATAGTTTAGAGATCCGGAATTACGGCCCATCCGGGAAACGTTCTGTATTCTCCGGACTCTATTCTCTTGAGATCAGCAATATGAAAGGAGAAGGACAATGGCGGGTTTCTCAGAATGATGCAAGAATTAAAGGATTCGGAGAAGTTAGTCAGGTAAATTTCACTGCCACAATTATAATGTGTCTTCTGCCCGGATTCCCGGTAAGACCTTATATTGGTGGCGGTATAGGAATTGGATATATCAATCTCAAATCTGATGCCGAACAGGTGGATGAACTCGGGACCACGATCGATGAATCCTTTAATGTAAAGAAGGTCATTCCTGTCGGTCACATTCCGATCGGAATTATGATAAACCCGGGAAACAACGTTGAATTAAGAATTGAAGGAGGCTTCAAGAACGGTTTTTATTTCAGTGGAGCTTTCTCTTTTTTATTCTAATCTGCATCAACTAATTCAAAATCTACTGTTCCGAATCCTATATCAACAGAATGATCAAGCTGAACTCTGTATGGTATATTATGACTTAGCTCTGATAATTTCTTTCCGGATCTTTTTTCTATCAGGTGTAATGATGCGCTATCAATTGCAACAGGATCGTTTGAGAAAAGAATTCCAACATCGGGCATAACTTTTTCATATGTTCCCATACAATCACAATCCTTTGAAATACTTGTAAGGAAATTTATATATAAGGTTTTGTCACCCATAATCTCTGAAACACCCATAGCATGTTCTGTGATCTTCTGCTGTAATTTTTCATAGCTTTCACTCCAATTATAAACTACCGCATCAAATCTGCACACAGCCAGACACTCTGCACATCCTATACACTTCTCCTGATCTATCTCTGCTTTTCCATCCTTATAATCAATTGCTTCTACAGGACACCAGCGGATACACTCACCGCATGCAGTACATTTTTTTTTCTTGATCTTCGGTTTTGAAGTAGAATGCTGGATCATCTTACCTCTCCGGCTTGCCAGGCCCATCCCTATGTTCTTAAGGGTACCACCGAATCCGGAGACAATATGCCCCGTAAAATGAGTAGCCACAACAAGTCCCTGGACTTTTGAAAGAAGAGCTGCGATCTTTACTTTATTATAAATTTTCCCTTTTATGTCTACTTCAACCTCTTCATCACCATGGATCCCATCCGCCATAATTACCGGCATCCCGGTTTTTTCAATTGTAAATCCATGATCAATTGCAAGTTTGATATGATCTATAGCATTACTTCTGTCACCTCTGTAAAGAGTTGATGTTTCAGTTAAGAAAGGACTTCCTCCCCTGTCTTTAATAAAACGTCCCAACACCTCCAGAAATTCAGGTTTAATAAATCCGTTGATCTTTTTCTCTCCGAAGTGAGTTTTGACAGCTACGAGATCCTTTTTACTGACAAAACTAAAAATGTCTGACTTTTTCAGAAAAGCTTCAAGACGTTCGATAACATCGGAAATATTTTCTCTGTCCTTTGTTTCAAGGAAATAAACTTTTGCGCTCATATCCGGATTCCTTTACTCATTTATATTTTAATTTATTATAAACACAGACAATCCGATTTGCAATCATGTAAGAGAGACAGGGGGGGGGACTGTTGTTTTGACAATCATACAGAAGGTGAATATAATTGGAAGTGATGACAAAGGAATCAGAAAAATATTTTGAAATAGCAATTGAAGAAGCGAAAAATGGTATTGATTCAGATGAAGGGGGACCATTCGGTGCCGTTATTGTTAAGGACGGTGAAGTAATTGCTTCAGCTCATAATGAAGTGATCAAGACCAATGACCCGACTGCACATGCAGAGATCCTTGCTATAAGAAGAGCATCCGAAAAGCTTTCAAGATTTGACCTTTCCGACTGCACGATCTATTCAACCTGCGAGCCATGCCCTATGTGTTTCTCTGCAATACATTGGGCAAAGATAAAAAATCTCCACTACGGCTGTGATAACAGGGATGCCTCCGAGATAGGCTTTGACGATAAGTTCATATATGATGTTATCAGGGGTGTTTCGGATGATATAAAACTGAGTTCTGTCCAGGAACATAGAGAAGAGTGCCTCCCCTTATTTAAATTATGGGAAGGGAAACAGGATAAGGTCCGGTATTGATATTACCCGGCTGTTTCGGGAAACCTGTCTGTCAGGATCATTAACAATTTATAGATATACACATCTGTAACTCTCACACGTTTTTCATCATTCCCTCTAACATAGAACCAGAATGATGACAGTTTGCGAAGCGCCCTGAATAATTTGTGATAACATTCCGGCACCGGCCCGTCAGCCTGTCGGATCAGTTCGGTTATCTCATTTATCGTACTTCTCATCTGCCCCCTGAAGTACCACAAATTCACCTTTTTCTCTCTGCTCATCTCCTCGAATTCTTTTTCCATGGCAATAATAACATCTTCCTCCTGCATAAGTTCAGCCTGGAATTCGATCAACTTCTTAAACTCGTTAAAATGACCTGAATTCAGATTTCTGCTCATATCTCCTTTAGGGAGATCATCGATGATCCTTACAAGGTAGTGCAAAAGTTTTTTCCCTGCACGATACCTGTTCCTTTTTCTAAAGAATTCCGCAGTACTCTTGTTGAGAATGTCCTCATTTTCACGCTTTTGAACAAACTTTCTAAGATTGCCCTCCACCATTGTTGAAAGATAATCTCTTATCTCAATTTTCAACTCACCTATCTCTTTTTCGCTCGGAATTGTGTCTGCTCCGATCTTTTCGTCTATATTCAATCCATCAACACCCTTTCTATCCATTTCCATTATAAAATATATAGTATGTTAAATTTTTTAAGTCAATGCCGGACAGATCGTTTTGCATTAGCACCTTCTCCACTTGAATTTATCGGGTTTTTATAATAATATAAGCCTTAAACTCAATATCATTATGCTTGAAACAAATGGTATGAAATCTATTGATAGATATGGAGGTTTTGACAAATGTTAAGAACAATGAGAAAAGACTTCAAAAAATACTCATGGACTCTGTGGCTTGTTATAATTGTATTCCTGCTGGGGTTCTCTTTTACAGATATTTTTACCGGAGGAAGTGCAAGCGATTCTGTAGTAGCAAAAATCGGGAAACAGGAGATAAATGTTGAGCAATTCCAGAAGAGACTCTTCCAGGTCCTGGATAATTATAAAAATCAGATGAAGAACAATTTTAACAAAGAATTGATAACTCAGATGAGAATACCGGAACAGATACTTCAGAATCTTATTAATTCTGAAATAATTCAGAATGAAGCAAATAAACTGAGCCTCCGCGCAACTAAAAGTGAATTAAAGAACATGATAGTAAACTTCCCCGCATTTCAGAAAGATGGGAACTTTGTCGGGATAACTGAATATAAAAGATATCTTGCGATTTTCAGAACCAATGCCAAAGACTTTGAGTCAGATCTTAAAAAGGATATAGTAAATAACAAACTCAAAGAAGTCGTAACTGCATCGATGATCGTTGATAACACAACCCTGAGGGAGCAATATAAAAATGAGAACGATTCTGCTGAAGTGGAATATGTGAAACTTAAAATCAATTCAGAAAAATCAGATTTTTCAGCTTCTGACATGGAACTTCAGAATTATTTTGAGAAGAATAAAGAGCGTTTCAAAACCCCCGAGAAAAGAAAAGGAAATATCATAGTCTTGAAATATGATGATTTCAGAAAAGATCTTAAACTTGCTGAAACAGATTTCTATAATTATTTCAGATCAAACAAAGAACAATTCCAGACTCCTGAAAAAACCAGAATATATAGATTGTTCATGGAATATACCGAAAGTAACAGAGAAGAAATACTTAAGAATATTGAAGAACTGAAGGGCACTCTTAACACAGAAAATTTTGAATCCTCAGCAAAGATATATTCAACTGACAGTAAAAAATCTAATGGTGGTGACTGGGGTTTTTCAGAATGGAAGAGCTTCACCTCTCAGGAACAAAGCATAATCAAGTCATTAAAACAAAGTGAGATCTCAGACCCGGTTGACACTCTTTCAGGATTCTCAATACTATTTGCAAAAGAGAAAGAGAGCGAGATGCAGGAACATTATGAAACAGCAAAACCGAAGATTGTGAATATTATGGAAAGAGAGGAACTTAGAAATATAGTAAAATCAAAACTTGATAAAATTTATGCTAAAGTTAAAGGGAAAACCGATCTGTCAGCAATTAAAAAAGACAAATCTCTGTCGATCATTGAAACCGAATATCTGACAAGTGGCGAAGCTGTAAAAGATGTGGAGCAATTCGGATATCTGTCAAGAAAATTTTTTAATATGAACGAAATGGATATAAACTATCCTGTCGAATTTATGGATGGGATAGCAATTGTGCAGCTTACTTCGGTCAAAGAACCTGAAGACGAATTGTTTGAAAATGTAAAGGAAAAAGTAAACGAAATTGTTATTGCAGATAAGCAGATCGTTGATGCTGTCAGGAAATCAGAATCATTCTCATCCTCCCTCAACAACCTTTCAGAAAAAGACCAGATCGAGGCTTTTCTTGAAAAAAATGACCTGAAACTTGAAAGTGTTGATTACAAACGTGGAAATGAGCTTGCTGACCTCGGTAAGGATGAAGGGCTGGACGCCATTATCTTTTCCAGTAAAGAGGGACAGTTCTCAAAACCATTAAGAATTGGAGATAACATTGCAATTTTCCGGGCAAATAAAATAAAAGTTACATCTGAAGCTGACTTCACTAGAGAAAAGACCCAGTTTTATAAGAAAAAGCTGGAAGAGATTAAAAATAATTATTTTATTTCATATATCATGGGCAAGAGAGCAAAATATCAGGTAGGGATCAACCAGAAACTTTATGAAAAGGTCAAAGAGTCAGTTATTTCACGTTTCAATTAGGAGGCCCGGATGGAAAAAGAGAAAATAGATCAATCTATAAATATTCTCAAAGAATTGGATATTGATATGTGGATGGTCGTTGAAAAAGAATCTGAACTTCTCTCAGACCCGATAATGGATTTTGTAATTGGTACAGGAGTTACCTGGCTTTCATTTTTTATTTTCACAAAATCAGGGAAAAAATATGCCCTTGTAGGAAATCTTGACAAGGAGAAAATAGACAGCCTTGGACTATTTGATAAAGTTATTCCATATACGAACTCTCCGAAAGAAACCCTTTTTGAGATCATGGGGGAAGAGGATCCTTCAAAGATTGCTCTTAACTACTCTGTTGATTCACCGTCTGCTGACGGACTTACATATGGGAAATATTTAAAATTACAATCTCTTTTTGAGGGTACTGATTATATGAACCGTGTTGTTTCTGCAGAAGAATTGATCTCCAGACTGAGAGGAAGAAAGTCCGATGAAGAAATAAGGAAAACAGAAAAAGCAATCGAGATCACACTGAACATTTATGATAAAGTTACTGAATTTGTAAAACCCGGTATGACAGAAAAAGAGATTGCCTCATTTATAACCGGTGAACGTGAAAAGCTCGGCCTTGAACCTTCATGGGAAGCTGTGCAGAATCCTTCAGTTTTTACCGGCCCTCAGGATTCAGGGGCTCATTCCGGCCCCACTGACAGAGAAGTGGAAAGAGGGCAGGTTTTCAATATCGACTCCGGAGTGATCTTTGAAAAATATTGTTCCGACCTTCAAAGAACCTGGTATGTACTAAAAGAAGGAGAAACCAAACCTCCCGAAATCGTTATGGACGGGTTTGATACGATCGTAAAATCCATACAATTGTCATTTGATGCAATAAAGCCAGGTGTTAAAGGGATCGATATAGATACTATCGCAAGAGACTATATTGTCTCCCGTGGATACTCTGAATACCCTCATGCTCTGGGACATCAGGTAGGCCGGACTGCACATGATGGAAGCGCTCTTCTCGCTCCTTCATGGGAAAGATACGGAAAACTACCATATCTTGAACTTGAGGAAGGTCAGATATTTACAATAGAACCAAGGTTATATCTCAAAGATCAAGGAGTAGTAACAATTGAGGAAATGCTGGTCATTACTTCAGATGGTGCACGGTGGCTTTCCGCACCGCAAAAAGAGATTTACATTATTAAATAACAGGCTAACCCGATTTTTCAATAGTTGCTGATAATGAAAAGATCTCCTAAACCTGACTGGCTCAGGATTAAAATTCCGGCTGGCGAAGATTTGTTCAAATTAAAAAAAGATCTCACTTCCAGAGGACTTCATACAATCTGTCAGGATGCGAAATGTCCGAATATGAGCGAATGCTGGAATAAAAACCATGCAACATTTCTAATACTCGGCAATATATGTTCAAGAAATTGTGGTTTCTGCTCAGTTGAAACCGGAAAATGTGAAGAGCCGGACAGATTTGAACCGGAAAAAATATCAGAAATGGTAAAAATAATGGGGTTGAAGTATGTAGTAATAACTTCTGTCACCAGAGATGATCTGAGTGATGGAGGTTCTACACATTACAAGAAGATCCTGGATAAACTTAAGGAGGAATTCCCTGACTTGAAGATCGAGATCCTGATCCCGGATTTCAATGGAGATCGGAAGGCGATCGATACAGTTCTTCAGGGAGGCCCTGATGTACTGAATCACAATATAGAAACTGTCCGGGACCTTTACAGGTCAGTCAATAGAAGAGAGGAGAACTACAATATATCTCTCTCTGTCCTCAAATATTCAAGTTCAAGAAAATTCATTACTAAATCAGGGATTATGGTGGGCATGGGCGAAACCACCAGTCAATTGAAAGTACTTTTCAATGACCTTCTTGAGAACGGTGTCGATATTCTGACTATTGGACAATACCTTCAACCAACACCTGAAAATATTAAGGTAAAAGAGTATATACCTCCGGAGAGCTTTCTTGAACTAAAGGAGATTGGAGAAAAGATGGGATTCCTGGCTATTGAATCCGGGCCATTTGTCAGAAGTTCGTATAATGCTTCAGCACTCTATTCAAAAGTAAGAAGGATTTCGTGAAAAATCCTCCTTATCTTAAAATCAATTATACTCTTGAATAACTCTCACGAACCAAGTATACTCATTTAGATGAAATTCGGAGAAATCCGTGGGAAAGGGAGATAATGAGATATCTTATTTTCAGTGATATTCACAGTAATCTTGAAGCTTTCGAGAAATTGTTATCTTTGAAGATCATAAAATCCATTGATAAATTCCTCTTTCTCGGAGACCTTGTTGGATACGGTGCCGACCCGAATGATACAATTTCTCTCTTCAGAAGTATGAATAATACATTTTCAATAAGGGGTAATCACGACAAAGTTATCTCCAATCTGGAATCATCTTCACTATTTAATCCTGTGGCTGCTTTCTCTGCAGAATGGAGCAAAGTAAAACTCTCAGAAAAAAACAGAAAATTCCTGAAGGATCTGAAAAAAGGTCCCGTCGTAGTTGACCATTTCCTTACGATTTGCCATGGTTCAACTTTTGATGAGGATTATTATGTCTTCTCTGTGTTTGAAGCTGTCGAATCTCTGAAGTTCATGAAGACCTCGATAGGATTTTTTGGCCACACCCATTTCCCGGTTATTTACTATCAGAGGAACAACAAGCTTAATGCTATTCCATTGAATTCAGACAAAAAAATAAAACTTGACCCGAATACAAAATATCTTATAAATCCGGGATCGATCGGCCAACCGAGGGATAAAAATCCCCGCTCAAGTTTCATCATATACGATTCGGATAAAATAGAAATTATATTTTCCAGATACGAATATAACATAAAAAAAACACAAAAAAAGATCAGGGCTGCCGGACTCCCGGAACTACTTGCCAGCCGCCTTGAATCTGGGGTATAAACAGGTGATAAAATGTCCGGTACAGATAATTTAATTTCAAAAATTGAAAATACAAAAAGCGGTATATTGCAGGAGCTTGAAGAACTGAAAAAACTTTCCACTTCACTCGGAAGCAATGATTCAATTGACGGTCTTCATACATTTGTAAAGAAAATATCTTCATCTGTCAATCAGATAAACCTGATATCCAATCTCCTTAAAGGGATAAATCTCTTCTGTAGCAGAGCAGCGATCTTCCTGCTTAGGGATGACAAACTGGTCGGATGGGGCGGATCGGGAATAATGGACGGGGCATCTCCAATGAAAGACAGCGACCTTAAAAAAATATTCTTCTCTCTATCCGCTGATACGGTTTTCAAAGATGTGCTTGAGAAAAAAAGCCCATATGTTGGAGATCCTCAAAAACATAGAGATAATCATCTTGTTTACAGCCGCTTCGGAAATATGATCCCCGATTCAATATTTGTAATACCTTTTTTTGTAAAAGGGAAACCTCAGGCTGTGGTTTATGCTGATGTTCTGTCTGGTGCACATATGGGTGTTAAAGAGATCGAAATAATTTCAATTGTCGGGGAGATGAGCCTGGATCTGCTCCCTATCCGGCAAAGGATCATCGCTAAAGTTAAAACCCGGGAATTTGAGGACAAACCCCAGTCAAAGTCTGATTCATTTGAGAAAGTTGTTGTTACTGCGGAATCTAAACCCATCGAGATCAAAGAGAGTGATCCTGAGAGACTCGCCAGAGTAATTGTAAATGATATGATCCTATACAACAAACAGCAGGTTGAAGATGCAAGAACGGCAAAACGGGTTTATGAAGAGCTTAAAGGAACAATACTTCAATCCAAGGAGCTCTATCTTAGCAAACATAATGATTTAAGGCCATTTGAGATCCAACTGGTTGAAACTCTGGCCGATGGAGACAGGGAAGCCTTGAACGGGTACAAATTTGAGACTATTTAAGAAAGACAGATGGTTGCAGTATATCTTTGAATTAGAGCTACTCTTAATAGCATCAATTGCTTTGTCATTTCTGATCACCGTCTTATTGGGAAACAATGATAAGATCCGGCATATTGACTCAGTCGGAAACAACTCCGGGATTATAGAAAAATACAGAATATTCTCAACTATCATCAATTTGAAACCCGAGGTCAGAAATAGATCTAATGAGACTCCTGAAATTGACAATGATTTTGTCAACAATTTCCTGACCCTGAAAACTTTTAATTCTGAACTAAAGGGAAAAAGTTACGGTATAATAGATGATTTTATAAAGAATTTTAATGCTGAGGATAATTATCTGAACAGTGCAAAAGAAAAGCTTCACTTAAAAAATCTATTCATAAAAAAAAGATATTCAGATTATATAAACAAATACAATAATGAAAATTTCGGATTCTATTATAATGCAATGCTACTGAAATCATATCTGAATCTTAAAGATGAAAAAAGATCCATCAAAATTTTTAAGGATCTTTATATCTCACATGATGCAAAAAAGATCAGGGAGTATATTTCTGAAAAAGAAATAACCGGATTAATGAATAATATGGACCAATCTTTCTGGAACCGGAAACTGGAGATCATGATAAAAAATAACAGGTTATCGGATTTCAGGAATATCAGTAAATATATTAAAGACAGGCACCTTGTAAATTTCATATCTGCTGAGATCGCATATACAAAGAAAAGATATTCCGGTTCAAAAGCACTTTTATCAAGGATAAGATCTGCAAGGTTTACTGCAGGGAAGGAAAAACTCCTTCTTAAGATGAGAATAAGGGATGATGATTTCTCAAATATTGATCAGACTCTCGAAAAGATCATGTCAGATAAAGCTATATACAAGCAACTTCTTCTTGATGTTGCATCTCTTTTCCTTATAAAAGGTGAAACCGACCTGTCTATCAGGTATTTCACCAGATATATTTCAGCTATCAGGGGGAATGGTAATAATTATAATAATAATTACTGGAGAGCTTTATGGGTCTCGGCCTGGCTGAAGATCAAATCAGGAGATGAGAAAGGCGCTGCAGAACTTTTCCTGGAGGGAAGTCGATCTCCTGTATTGTCATACCAGATCGCAAATTTATTCTGGGTCTCCTTTACAAAAGGCAAGATGTTCCCGGGAATCAGAGAATTCCCTTTCACCTATTATTATGCACGTTTTTCTCAGACCGGGAATGGAGGGAAAAAATTAGACCTCTCAAATTTCAAGAAATTATTTAACAAAAAGAGTTCTGCTCTGTTTATCAATATAACAGAAAACATCAAAACTTTATTGAAGTCTGGACTTTCCAATGATGCGATAGAGTACATCTCGTGGATAAAGAAGAACGAGGAACTTTCTGTTGAAGATATGAATTCAGTTAAGCTTATTGAGACATTAATATATCTCAAACTTGGAGACCATTACTATACTTTTATCTCATTCAAAAATAATTTTCCTGATTATTCAAAAATAATACTTCCGAACTTTCTTAAAGAGATCTATTTGCCAATGAGATACGAAAAGATCATCGACAAATACAGTTCGGAATACAATGTAAGCAAAGAACTCATTCTTGCTTTGATCAACAGAGAGAGCATGTTCAGACCGAATATCATCTCTCCTGCAAAAGCAAAAGGGTTGATGCAGATGATAGACAGAACTGCTTCACAGACTGCCAGGAAGGTAAAAATAAGATTACGACGAAATGACATTTATAAACCTGAAATAAATATCAGACTTGGTGTGGCTCATCTGAAAGAACTCCTTGACAAATATAATGGAAAAATTTACCTTGCATTGGCTGCCTATAATGCAGGCTCCCACAGAGTTAAACAATGGCTGGAGGATTTTGGAAATTTTACAGAAGAAAAATTTATTGAGATGATACCATTTTCTGAAACTCGAAATTATGTAAAAAATATCCTGAGAAACTATTTTTACTATAAATACTATTATAATCCTGACGAGTGGGGTAATATAAAGATCTGATCAATCAGGGAAAAAATGGCGGAACTCAAAAGAAATGTAGCAATTATTTTTGGTGGGAAGTCTGCAGAACACGAGGTCTCGATCCGTTCGGCCATAGCAATTTATAATAATATAGACAGGGACCTTTTCGATACATCTCTTATATATATTGACCGTGACGGACTATGGTCTCTCATTAGCGGGGAGAATATCGGGAACCCGGAAAAGTCCCTTGCAGAGAAATGTACTTTCCTGCCTTGGGAAGAAAACAGCATGATCTCAGAAAAAATTGATATTTACTTCCCTGTTCTTCATGGCCCTAATGGAGAGGATGGCAGGATACAGGGGATTTTTGAGATGGCTGGTGTCCCTTTTTCAGGAGCCGGATCTTTATCTTCAAATCTTGCTATGGATAAAGTTGTATCAAGGATCCTGTTTGAACAAGCCGGGCTTTCTATCGCGAAATACAAAGTATTTATAGAGAATGCTCCTGATATCATTATTAATGAGGTAGAGAGTTCATTCGGTTATCCATGTTTTATTAAGCCCTGCGCTCTCGGTTCATCTGTCGGAATTACCAAAGCCACAAACAGGAATGAATTACTTAAGGGAGTAAATGAAGCATTCAAATATGATATAAAAATAATAATTGAAGAAGAAATAGTAGGAATGGAGTATGAAATATCGGTAAAAGGAAACGACGATCCTGTCTCTTCCCGGGCAGGTTCATTCATCCCATCCAGAGATTTTTATGACTATGACGATAAATACAACCTGGGAAAAACTGAATTTCAGATTCCGGCCGAGTTGCCGATCGAGAAGGAAAATGAATTAAGGAAGTATGCTTTAACTGCATACAAAGCACTCTTTCTCAATGGTTTCTCCAGAGTAGATTTTTTCATTGAGGAAAGAACCGGACAGATAATTATCAATGAAATAAATACAATTCCCGGATTTACAGAAATAAGTATGTTCCCGAAATTATGGATAACGGATGGATTACCCTTTAGTTCTCTGATAACAGAGATTATCGAACTCGGCTTTGAACATTCGGAAAAAATTTCTTCACGGTTAACCAGACCTGAATAAAACATGATTATTCTTTCACTTGATTATGGAGAGAAAAGAATAGGTGTTGCTATCGGTAATTCAGAACTCAAAACATCAACTCCAATAAATCCCGTAAATAACAAAAATAAGGAATTACTGTTAACAAAAATAAAAGAGATAATTTATGAGTATGAAATTACATTTATTGTTCTT
This sequence comes from Candidatus Aminicenantes bacterium UBA647, assembly GCA_002299555.1. Taxonomy (GTDB): domain Bacteria; phylum Acidobacteriota; class Aminicenantia; order UBA2199; family UBA2199; genus UBA647. The sequence goes on along the minus strand of DBOL01000045.1, from coordinate 5,202 downwards.
GGTTACCCATTACATATGGATGGTACAAAGAGTATCATGTCAGAGAAAGTGATCAAATTCAAGAATCTGCTTGCATCAAAAACAGGATTAGAAGTAAAACTGATTGATGAGAGGCTTACAAGTTTTGAGGCTGAAGAGATGCTGAAAAATTCCAGAGGAGATATCCGTAAAAGCAAAAACCTCATTGACTCTGTATCAGCTCATATTATTTTAACTGAATTTATGGAGACAATATGAAAAAAATTATATTAATTTCCCTGATAATTCTTACTGCCATATTGATATTTATGGGATATGATTTTTATAAAAAAGCAACATCTCCTTATAAAGGGTTCAACGGATCGATAAAAATAGAGATCCCCGGGGGTTCCACTGTAACTGATATTGCGGGAATATTAAAGGAGAAAAAGATCATTCCGAACTATCTCTATTTCAGGATCTATTACAAATTATTTCATTCGGGCTCATTCTTTAAAACAGGAGAATATAACTTCAGCAATCCGCTCACAACTGAGCAGATCATTAAAAAACTTATAAAGGGAGATGTTGTTCTTTATAAGATCACTATCAAGGAAGGGATGACCATCGATGAAACAGCAGAATATCTTTCCCGGAATCATGGGATCAACTATCAGAAATTTCACGACTCATCAATGAAAATTTCTCTGATCTCTGACCTCGATGCAAATGCAGATGATCTTGAGGGATATCTGTTCCCGGAAACATATATGATCAGCAAAGGGACAACTCCCGGTGACCTTTTAAAAACAATGATAAATAACTTCAGACAGAGTTTCTCTGAAAGTTATAGAATTAGAGCAAGGGAACTGAACCTGAGTGTCAGAGAAATACTTACTCTTGCCTCCCTTATCGAGAAAGAGACTTCTTCACGGGAAGAGAGATTTTTGATATCTTCAGTTTTTCATAACAGGCTCAGAATTGGTATGCCGATGGGATGTGATCCTACTATTATCTATGCATTGAAAAAAGAGAGCAAATGGGATGGGAATATCAGATGGAAAGACCTTAAAATAGACTCCCCGTATAACACCAGGATCCACAAAGGGCTGCCCCCCGGACCTATATGCAGTCCGGGTATCCAGTCGATCGAGGCCGCCCTTTTTCCTGAAAATTCAAAGTATCTTTATTTTGTAGCAAAAGACAGGAAAACCCACTATTTCTCCAGAAACCTGAGAGAACATAATTGGGCTGTCCGAAAATTTATCCTCAATAAGAAAAAGAATAAATCCCGGAATAAATAACTGCAAAATCACCATTTTGTAATCTAGCTCACAGAAATTTTTTCATTCTCGTCTATTATTTAAATATGAGAAATTTGATTTATACAATTCTCCTTTCTATTATGACTCTGGTCGTATACCCGGTTTTTCTCTCTTCTCAAACATGTAGTTGTGCAGGGAATCCCTCATTTGATCCATCAGGACTCTCATTTGACAACGAAAACAAATGGAATCTGGAATTCAGTTATACATTTCATTTGGTAAATGATCTGGTAAGAAAAGATCAGGAAATAATTAATGACGTAAAAAGAAAAAGAACTGTGAAATCAATTTTCCTGAAAACAGGATATTCTGTATCAAGCAGGTTTTCTATTAGTACCATACTCAGCTTTATCAGGCAGGAAAGGAGAATAGGATCAAACGATAATTCTCTTAACATACTCAATGGGATCGGTGACAGTATGGTGGCATTCAGTTATTCTGCTATTAAAGACTCGTTGAATAATCCTGTAAAAATATCTGTCGGATCAGGAATGAAGATACCCACAGGTGGCTCTCAAGTGCTTCTTACAGGGCTTGCATCGGAAGACATGCAACCGGGGACAGGATCATGGGATTTTATCTTCTGGGGAAAAATATCTTATAGAGATATGCTATTCAGAAATTCAGATCTATATCTATTCAGCTCATTCCGAAAGAACGGAAAGAACAGCAGAAAGTATAGTTTCGGAGCGGAATCAATTCTATCATCCGGGATATTATTGCACCCGAATGAAAAGTTCAGTTTTTCCTTCGAAGGAAGATATATCAAGAAAGGGAGTGATCAGCGATTTGGTGGTAATATCCCCAATACCGGTGGAATATGGATGAACATAATTACGGGAGTTATTTATAGGTTCAACGATTCTATCGGGTTCAAAACCAGGATCGAAATTCCGGTTTACAGGAATCTTAATGGTACTGAACAATTCACTACATCTTACCTGCTATCGTTTTCTATATTCAGGCAATTTTAATTAAGGAGAAATATTCATGAAAAATTCAGATAAAATAAAGCTATTGTTGGTATTGGGTGTCCTCATATTCTCTTCCTATTGTTCAAATATAGCAGGGAATGCAAATTCCGACGATGCCGGAAGTGAATGGCTGATCCCCGAGAGCCAGGTTACAGACGGTGGACCGGGAAAGGATGGGATCCCCGCTATTGAAGAGCCGGAAATGATCCCTGTAGATCAGGTAAGTTTTCTTAATGATTCTGATCTGATCTCAGGAATAAAGATCGGAGAGATGATTGTAGGATATCCTCACAAGATCCTTGATTACCATGAGATCATTAACCATACTATAGATGACAAAAAAATAATATTTTCATATTGTCCTCTTACAGGCTCTGCCCTGGCCTGGTTATCCGGGGAGTCCGGGGACTTTACATTTGGTGTATCAGGACTCCTTTATAATTCTAACCTTATCCTCTATGATAGGAAGACAGACAGCTTCTGGTCTCAAATGTCATTACTTTGTGTAAATGGAGAAAGAATTGGTGAAGTGCCTGAAGTTCATCCGGTATTTGAAACAACCTGGAAAACCTGGAAAGTGATAAATCCAGGCTCACTGATTATGTCAAATAACACCGGATATCAGAGGAATTATGATGAATATCCATATGGAGATTATAAGGAATCTGATAACCTTCTTTTTGAAGTTAATAACAATGACTCACGACTTCACAAGAAAGAGAGAGTTCATGGAATATCTTTAGAGACTTCAGCTATTGCCTACCCCATCGATTCCTTTGAGGGAGAACTTACAGTTCTGAATCATGAGATAAACAAGGAGAAAATTGTAGTAGCGATCAGTAAAACTTTAAACTATGCAATATCTTTCAAAAGGAAATTGGATGACGGAACCGAACTGGAATTTACCCGGGTTAAAAATAAGATTCCAATCATAATGGCAGATCAATTCGGGAATGAATGGGACTTGTTTGGAAGGTCAGTTTCCGGCCCTCGCTCCGGGGAAGAACTAGGAAAACTGACCTCCTATAACGCTTACTGGTTTGCCTGGGCGGCTTTCCACCCAGACTCAGATATTATTTCAGGAAATTAATCCTGAGTACCCTGCTACTTAACTCTCTTCGAATCCCAATAGAGGTAATAAAGAAGGAGTGCGAACATTATAAAACCTAGATACTCAGCTCCGGCGGATTCACTCCAATGCTCAGTTCCTATCGCTTTCATCATGGTCCATCCGGCACCAAAAACACTCTGCCCTATAAATACAATTGTGGCGGCAAGTACCCCCATTATAGCTCCACCGGCAATAAAACCGGAGGCGATCAGAGTACCACGCTCCTTCCTTTCTGAAACAAGTTTTTTATCTTTGGAACTTTTACTGATCAGATGAGCAATAATTCCCCCTGCCAGTATCGGTGTGTTCAGGTAAAGTGGCAGATACATTCCAAGAGCAAAAGCTAACGGAGGTATTCCGATGAATTCCAGTATTATAGCAAGGAGAACTCCGGCAAGGTATAGTATCCATGGTGCAGGTTGTCCGGTCATTAATGGCTTCAGGACAGCAGCCATTGCAGAAGCTTGCGGTGCTTCGAGTCCGCCAGGTCCAAAACCATAAGTTTTATATAACATAAGGATCACAAGTCCGACAGATGCTGCAGATAAAAGAGTACCGAGAAATTTATACTTCTGCTGAACTGAAGGTGTAGTTCCAAGCCAGTATCCTATCTTCAAATCTGTTATAAAGCCACCGGCCATAGACAGAGCGGTACAAACAACACCACCTATCAACAGAGCTGCAAGCATTCCCTGTTCACCCTTTAGTCCTATCGCGACAAGGATCACCGAAGAGATGATCAATGTCATTAAAGTCATCCCTGAAACCGGATTTGTTCCGACTATAGCAATGGCTCTCGCAGCCACAGTAGTAAAGAGGAACGATACAATAGTAACAATGGTAAGTCCTATAAGTGCATGAACAATATTTCCGCCCAGAACACTGATCAGAAAAAATGAAAATATCCCCAGAAGAGTAGCCATGATCAGGATAACATTCCATTTCATACTGATGTCCTTCTGAAGCCTGTCTGTTTTAACAGTCTCAGACTTTCCAGAAGCCTTTTTCCCGGTGATCTCATTTGCAGCAAGTTTGAATGCTCCACCTATGATCTTTCTCGATTTTATTATTCCGATTATCCCTGCTGCTGCGATCCCTCCTATCCCGATATGCCTTACATATTCACTGAATATTTCCTGAGGCATCATATCGGCAATGGGTTTTGCAGCATTCAGCAAAGGTTCGGGATTGAACTGACCTATGTAGTAAAGGGCGGGAACAAATACCCACCAGGCAAGAAATGAACCTGACGCAATTATGAGAGCATATTTTAATCCTATGATATATCCCAGCCCCATTACCGCTGAGCTGGTAAGAATATTAAACTCAAGTTTTACTGAATCAGCAATTGATCTTCCCCATGGTGTAACCAGAGTTGAAACTTTCTCTTTCCATAGTCCGAATCCTGATATAAGAAAATCATATATCCCTCCGATCACAAGAGCTTTAACCAGAATCTTGGCTTTATTACCACCTGATTCACCGGCAACAAGTACTTCTGTTGTGGCAGTTGCTTCCGGGAAAGGGAACTCACCATGCATATCCTTTACAAAAAATTTTCTGAAAGGTATCAAAAAAAGAATCCCGAGAAATCCTCCGAACAATGATGCGAGGAAAACCTGAAGAAAGCTCGCTTCTATTCCAAGGATATAAAGTCCCGGGATTGTAAAGATAGCTCCGGCAACGACTACACCGGAACTTGATCCAATGGATTGAATTATCACATTTTCCTGAAGTGCATTCTTCCTCCCCAGCATTGTGGAGAGACCGACGGCGAGTATTGCGATCGGAATCGCTGCCTCGAATACCTGCCCGATTTTCAACCCCAGATAAG
>DBOL01000010.1 GCA_002299555.1 Candidatus Aminicenantes bacterium UBA647 | reverse complement strand
GGCAGACGCAACGGACTCAAAATCCGTCGAGGTTTACCCCTTGTGAGGGTTCGACTCCCTCCTCCGGCATTTATTAGCAAATTCGACTATAATTATTTTAACAGCAGATTCAGTTTAAATTATATAAATAAAAGGATTAATAGGAAATATGGCCCGTGATTCTCTGATATCTCACGAAGGAAGAGTTGTATCTGTTAAAGATGATAAAGTACGGGTGAAAATTATCTCCATTTCTGCATGTGCTTCCTGCCATGCAAAGGGGAGTTGTACCGCAGCCGATATGTCCGAAAAATATATAGATGCTTTGCCTGGAGAAAGATTCGAAGCAGGTGAAAAAGTTAATGTCATTATCGAGGAAAGGCTTGGATGGGTAGCGCTGTTTTACGGTATCCTTTTACCTTTCCTGATTCTTGTGACGACCCTTTTTGCTATGACATCTTCAGGAAAAAGTGAACCCTTTTCAGCTTTAGTATCTCTTGCCAGCCTTATCCCTTATTATGTTCTTCTTTATTTTTTACGGGGAAGGTTCGAAAAGAAGTTTTTATTCAAAGCAGAAAGGAGACCCCAAACATAAAATGAGGTGAACATTGAATCCTGTAATTTTATATTCTGTTGGTGCGCTGGCCCTGATCGCGGCAGGGGCTGCCGTTATACTTTTCTTTGTCGCTAAAAAATTCAAGGTAGATGAAGATCCGAGAATAGGGGATGTTACCGAGATCCTTCCAGGTGCGAATTGCGGTGGATGCGGTTTCCCCGGTTGCAGTGGATTTGCATCCGCCCTCGTGAAGGGAGCTGATAATGGAGATATCTCCGGGCTTGCCTGTCCTCCGGGGGGAAACGAAACTATGGCTGCGGTAGGCGAATTTCTTGGCATGACCGTTGAAGAATCTGCTCCAACCACGGCAGTGGTAAGATGCAACGGAACAAAAACGAAAGCACCTTCTAAACTCACTTATGAAGGGCCTCAGAAATGTGCTATTGCCCACACCTTATTCAGTGGAGAGAATAGCTGCCCACATGGTTGCCTGGGATTAGGTGATTGCGTTGACGCCTGCGATTTTGAAGCTATATATATGGATGAGGAGACCGGTCTTCCGGTTGTAATTCCCGATAAATGTACAAGTTGCGGAGCCTGTGTTAAGGCCTGTCCGAGAGATATTATTGAAATACGACCGAGAGGCAGGAAAGACAGACGGGTATGGGTTGCATGTATGAACGAGGAGAAGGGCCCGATCCCGATGAAGAATTGTAAGGTAACCTGTATAGGATGTGCAAAATGTTTCGATGTCTGTCCTCCGGTAGCGAGTGCCATAACAATGGCAAACAATCTTGCCTTCATTGACGGAGATAAATGTATAGCATGCGGTAAATGTATTGTTGTCTGCCCGACAACTGCGATCCTTTCAACATTCGAACCACCAAAACCTAAACCGAAACCCGAAGAGAAAGAGAGTGCAGAGGTGACCAAATGAAATTAAAAACTTTTAAACTCGGTGGAGTTCATCCTCCCGAAAATAAAATGACTGCTGATATTCCTGTCGTTCCGGTAGATATTCCAAAGAGGGTATCAGTGACAATGTCACAGCACCTTGGTGTCCCTGCAGTTCCGAAGGTTGAGAAAGGAGATAAAGTTAAGGTAGGAACATTGATAGGTGAAGCCAAGGGTTTTATCTCTGCAAACATCCACTCTCCTGTATCCGGAACAGTGTTCAAAGTTGATGGAGTTACCGATGCCACAGGTTACAGGAAAAATGCGGTGATCATAAATGTGGAAGGTGATGAGTGGGAAGCGAAAATAGATAAAAGTGAAACTCTGGTCAAAGAGATCAAACTTTCTCCTGAAGAGATAATTCAAAGGATAAAAGATTCAGGTATAGTAGGAATGGGCGGAGCTGCATTTCCGACCCATGTGAAATATATGTTCCCGGATGGAAAAACTGCAGATACTCTTGTTATCAATGGTGTCGAGTGCGAACCTTATCTGACATCGGATCACAGGGTCATGCTGGAGAGGCCTGATGAAATACTTGTAGGTATCTCAATCATGATGAAGGCCGGTAAGGTTGAGAGGGCAATGATCGGGATCGAATCCAATAAACCCGATGCGATAAAGATCCTCTCTGAAAAGGCGAAGGATTATCCCGGAATTGAGGTTGTACCATTAAAGGTTCAGTATCCACAGGGAGCAGAAAAGCAGTTGATCAAATCTCTACTTAACAGGGAGATCCCGAGCGGGAAACTTCCTCTTGATGTAGGATGTATTGTTAATAATATAGGAACGGCATTTGCGATCTATGAAGCTGTTCAGAAGAACAAGCCGCTTATTGAAAGAGTAGTAACTCTGACTGGAAAAGATTTGAAAAAAGGCGGGAACTTCCTCGTAAGGATTGGCATTCCTGCAAAGAATCTGCTGGAAAAACTCGGTGCAGAAATTCCTGAGAATACCGGAAAAATGATCAGCGGCGGGCCCATGATGGGTAAAGCTGTTAACCACCTTGATATTCCGGTTACAAAAGGTACTTCAGGTATTGTTATTATGAGTGAAGATGAATCAAAAAGAGATTCAATCCAGAACTGTATCAGATGTTCAAAATGTGTAAGTGTCTGCCCGATGGGACTTGAACCTTACCTCCTGGAAAAACTGGCTGAAAAAGATATGTTCGAAGAGTGCGAAAAGGAAGATATAGTTGATTGTATAGAGTGTGGCTCCTGCAGTTACACCTGTCCTTCATCAAGGCATTTACTGGACCATATCAGATACGGAAAACAGAATGTGATGAGAATAATGAGAGAAAGGAGGCAGCAGTGAGCAATAAACTAATAGTTTCATTATCACCTCATGAGAAAGGTGAACTTTCAGTTGAAAAAGTAATGTGGGGAGTTGTTATTGCACTTATGCCTTCGTTTGCTATTTCGGTCTATACCTTCGGGTTTGATGCAATTAAGGTAGTTCTCCTTTCAGTTATATTTTGTGTCGGAATAGAATTCCTGATACAGAAATTTATGCTTAAAAGTGAAGTAACTGTTCTTGACGGAAGTGCAGCGATCACCGGCCTTCTTCTCGCTTTCAATGTTCCTTCAAATATTCCATGGTGGCAGTTACTTGCAGGATCTGTTATTGCAATTGGAATATCCAAGATGGCATTCGGAGGACTCGGGAAGAATCCGTTTAACCCGGCACTTGTTGGTCGTGCATTTATGCTTGCATCCTTTCCGGTTGAAATGACAACATGGCCTGTCCCCTTTTCAAATATATGGAGTCCGGGAACTGATGCAATTACTGCAGCCACTCCACTGGGAAGGCTTGCTGAAGGTGGAGCAAAGGCACTGGGAGCGATGACAGATCCTCCTGTTGAAGCTGTAGATTATATTGATATTTTTATCGGGAAAGTTGGAGGATCTCTTGGAGAGATCTCTGCTGCGGCAATTCTTATTGGCGGATTATATATGCTTTATAAAAAGATAATTACATGGCATATACCTGTATTTTATCTGTTAGCCCTTGCCGGGTTTTCCGGTGTGCTGTGGCTTATTGATCCTTCAAAATATGCTGACCCCCTTTTTCATTTACTGGCAGGTGGAGCAATGTTGGGCGCCTGGTTTATGGCGACGGATCTGGTTACCAGCCCTATGTCTGTTAAAGGGCAGATAATTTTTGCAGTTTTTGGAGGCTTACTTTGCGGAGCGATCAGAATATTCGGATCATATCCGGAAGGGTGTTCTTATTCAATTCTAATAATGAATGCATTTGTTCCTCTTATTGATAAATATTCAAAACCCAAAAGATTCGGGAAGGAGGTTAAATATGGCTGATAAAAAGAAAATGGAGTCAACATTTTTCAATATGGTTACAGTACTTACTGTTGTTGCACTTGTTTCGGCACTTGCATTGGGGTTTACATACATCAGCACAAAGGATGCTATTGCAGCCGTCCAGTTAAAGAAAACGCTGGACGGGATAAAGGAAGTTCTCCCGGAGTTTGATAATAATCCATATGAATCAAAATACAATGTTGAAGGATTTGAAGGAGTTGAATATTATCCTGCGAAAGTTGGAGAGGAGTATATAGGAACTGCTGTAAAAACATTTGCAAAGGGATTTGTAGAGGATGTAATTATAATGGTCGGTTTTGATAAGGATGGAAAGATCGTCAATACCTCTGTGATTCAACATAGGGAAACTCCCGGCCTGGGGAGTAAAATGAGTACTCCGAAATTCAAGGATCAGTTCAAAGGGAAGTTGCCTTCAATAGAAGATGGGATAAAAGTGACAAAGGATAGAGGCGAGATTGATTCAATTTCAGCAGCTACGATCTCCTCTCGAGCTTTTTGTGATGCAGTTACCAAAGGGTATAAAGGGTTGATAAAAGGAGGGAAGAAATGAAGATCGGGAAAGAATTTTACAAAGGTTTTATAAAGGAAAATCCGGTTTTTGTACTCCTGTTGGGAATGTGTCCCACCCTGGGTGTTACCGGAACTGCAGTTAACGGGCTTGGAATGGGGCTTGCAACTACTGCGGTTCTTATCGGATCCAACGCTGTTATTTCAATGATCAAGAATCTTATTCCCGAAAAGGTCAGGATCCCTGTATTTATCGTTGTTATTGCCAGTTTTGTAACTATTATTGAACTTACAATGGCTGCATATCTTCCTGATCTGAATGATCAGCTCGGACTATTTATTCCACTGATCGTTGTAAATTGTATCATTCTTGGAAGGGCAGAAGCATTCGCATCGAAGAATGGAGTAGGGGCATCAATACTGGATGGTGTTGTTATGGGACTCGGTTTTGCTTTCGCACTTACTCTTCTGGGATCCGTAAGAGAGATACTTGGATTCGGATCAATATTCGGTGTTAGATTTGTAGCTGAAGAGGCATCAACAATGTTACTTTTCATATTGCCTCCCGGAGCATTTATATCACTCGGTATACTAACGGCAGCAATTAACAAACTTTCAATGAAGAAGGGATAGGAGTAAATAATGGAATATTTGATAATAATAATCGGAGCAATTTTTGTTAATAATATAGTACTGGTTCAATTCCTCGGGATATGTCCTTTCCTTGGTGTTTCTACAAAGATCTCAACTGCAACAGGAATGAGTGCTGCCGTTATGTTCGTAATGACACTGGCAACAATAGTAACGTATCTTGCTCAAACACTGATCCTTGATCCCCTTCATATTGAATTCATGAGAACGGTCACATTCATATTGGTTATTGCTGCTCTGGTCCAGATGGTCGAGTTGATAATGAAAAAAGTGAGTCCTCCTCTTTATCAGGCACTTGGCGTATTTCTTCCTTTGATCACAACAAATTGTGCGATCATGGGAGTAGCAATTCTCGTTATCAAAAAGGACTTCGGACTGACAGAAAGTGTTGTATTTGCAATTGCAACTGCAATAGGCTTTGCCATCGCATTAATTGTTTTTGCCGGGATCAGAGAAAAGCTTGATCTGCTTGATGTCCCTGAAGCAATGAAGGGAGCCCCGATAGCCCTGATAACAGCCGGGCTTTTATCCCTTGCTTTCATGGGATTTTCGGGGATGGTTTAAAAAACAGCCATCAGCATTCAGCCTGCAGCTAAGATCAAGGAAAAAGGCAAAAGGAAAAAGTGATGTAGAGATTCAGGAGACAGGAGCCAGAAGTACTTTCAATTTAGAAAACAAATTTGCCTTAACATTGAAAATTTATTCTTGTCTGGCTTCTTACTTTTGGATTATAGCTTCTAAATTAAGTGTTTGAAGCTGAATGCTGGTGGCTGATAGCTGAAAGCCAGTACTATTAGTGTTAATGCGGATAGGTTTTTTCACCTGCCTCTATTTTGATGTCAAGTTCGTTCTCAAACGGGGGGAGAGTGCAATTGTAAACATCTGCATAATTGCATAATGGATTGTAGCATTTATTAAAATCAATGATTATCCCTCCCTTTTCATCTTCGATCACTTCCAGAAATCTTCCAGCCTCATATGTATCGATTAGATTTGTTTTATCGAAAAAGGGTAAGAAAATATATTTGTAATTAGGATGGTTTTTGTCGGAAGTAAATTTGAATACGGTTAGTGAAAGGTCCTTACCCTCAATATTAAAAAGGAGTTTACCATATTCGATCAATGTTTTTTCGGTATTCCTGCTCGTTTTAATTACCCTTTTTTTTGTCACTTTATATTTCTCAAGTTTTGCTTTAACTCTGAATTTTTGATCTGGTTTATAATAAAGGAGATGTTTGAAATGGGTTATCATTTTTCTTTCCGGATCAAATATGACCAGGGTAAATGAATTTTCAGATTTGTAGTATTTGAATGTAAATCTATCTATATTAAACTTTTCACCCGATCTATTTCTTATTGTTTCTTTCCCTTTATTATCTTTGCTGATCCAATCAGAGCCAATTTTAAAAATTGTCAGCATGGGAGTTGTAACAGGCTTTATAGTCATCTTAATCTTTTCGCCATCCATAAAAACATACAATTTATCACTACCATCGATCGTTTCTCTTAACAGTCCTGCCATTGGAGAGACCGGGGAGTTTTTAAAATATTCATCTTTCTCAGATCTCTCCTTCAATATCGAATCCTCCCATCTTTTCAGATCAAATTCTGTTTTTGTAACATCACCAATTGCTATTCCTGATAAGAGAATTAAGATAGTAATGAAAGATAAAAGTATTGAGGGTTTCATTTTTGCTCCTTAATCGGTTATTTTAGTTAAATAGCTGAAATTGTCAAATCAGAGTACACGAATTTAAAAAATGTCTATAGATTTTATTATTAAGTGTCTTGAAAGTATGACAGATCGAACAAAAAATATTGGTATTGATTATGCTGATACATCATGTGTTCTCAAATAAAATTTTTCAGGGCGGGTAAAATGAAGACAATTATTTCTTTAATTATATTTTTAGTTTTTTCCTCTGCAGTGATTCCAGAAAAAATACTGGTAGAGAATATAAAGGTTGACTGGTGGATACTTCCGGTATTTGCAATTGATAAGAATGATAACTCTGTTCTTGATCTAACAAAAGATGATTTAGAAATATTCATCAATAATAGGAAAATAGATAATTTCACTATTTATAAGAGAGATTTCAATGTTGAGAAAGAAAAAGAAATAAAAACCAAGGTTATAAAAAGGCAATTGAAGAGGAAGATCGCATTTCTTATATTTGATGTTGCATTTACTGCAATTGAAAATCTCAGGAGATCAAAAGCAATTGCTAAAGACCTCATTGAGAAGGGTTCGGATTCAACAAGTTTTGTTATTATGATCGTTGACCCGTATGCCGGATTACAATATAAAGCAGGACCTGAAACTGATAAAGAGATCTTAAATGCGATAATTGAAAAGGAAGTTTCAATTAATGAGAGGGCAAGAAGTATTGAGCCTTCTGTAACTGCTATATCCGGTGCTCAAGCTACGGGAAAGAGGGGGTCAAAATATGGTGCCGGAGGTATGGCATTTCTTTCAGAAGAGATAACATCAAGCCTGAGGAATACTAACAAGAGCTTCTATTTTTCCTTCGAATCATTATACTATTCATTAAATCAGATAACTGATAATAAATTCATATACTTCTTTTCAGAGGGTTTGTCATTCTGGTCAAGAAAATCATCAAAACACAGTGAAGAGCAATATTTCAGGAATCTAAAAAAATCTGCTGATTATATGGGGCGAAGCGGATCGGTAATTTTTGTAATAAATCCCAATGGATTTGAGAGTGGTGATATTAATACTCAAACCGGTGGGGGATTTTCCGGAATGCAGGCAGGTCCGGATTCATTAAAATATATTGCCTCAGAATCAGGAGGTAGATATTTAAGGGGGAACAAGAAGGATCTATCTGAAAGGTTCGAAAAAATGAACAGAGCCTATTACGAGATAGCATTTTCTGATACAGGCATTCCCGATGGCGGGAAAGGGGAGATCAAGATCCGGGCTAAGAGGAAAGGTATAAATATACATTCTTTAAAGACACTTGAGAAGAGAAAGAACTACTCACAAATGAAAAGGATTGAAAAGGAAGTTCTTGCATTGAGCCTTCTCTCGAGAAATTCTCTGTTTAAACCACCGGTTGCTGTCAGAGGTTTTAATATCATTTCAAGATCACACCAAAAAGACCATACTGAGATAAAACTGGAACTTCCCGGAGATCATAAGAGGGAATATATTGACCTGTTCATTATTAATACTGTTTCTGAAGATGGCTCTGTGGATTCTATAAAAATGGAGAAAAAACTTGTACCCGGGAATATTGTGAATATTAAAATAACGGGAGAGAACAGGGAAACAAAAAAACTCGTCCTGATAGATGAAAAAAATAATATTGCATTTGTGGAGGGAATAATTAATTTCAGTGAAAGATTAATGAAGAAGCTGACCAATATGAATAAAAAATTTGACAGGAAAATCAAGAAAATTCCGGAATTGCAGAAAAGCAAACTCAGGAAAACTTTACTGGGTGCTGCTGATTATTGCAGAAAACTTGAAAATGCAGCTTTTCATTTCATTTGTGTAGAAGATATTCTGGAGGATTTGAAAGTCATCAGGAGAGCTTTTACAAACAAAAGAGAAACCTATAATCCCAAAACAGGAGTGATGGTGAGGTCCAGAGACCCGGGAAGCCCGCCGAGAAATAGTAGAATCAGCAAATTAAGGCATAAATATATATATGATTACCAGCTGATTTTTGACAAAGGTAAAATTACCGAGCAGAGAAAACAGATCAAAGGAAAGAAGAGAAAAAATTCAGGGAATTATGTGACACTGAGTGCTGAATCTTTTTTGTCAAAAAAAATAGTATTGGCACCAATTTCAATTCTTGGGATTATGAATCAGAGCAGATATAAATTCAGGTATGTGAAAAATGACAAAGTTGATGGAGCAGATACTGTTTTAATTGAAGTTTTTCCAAGAAAACTGAATCAGGTAGATTCTATTTACGGGAAAATATGGATCGATACCTCCGATAACTCGATCCTGAAGATCGAAGTGAATCCGGTTTCGATTGGAGGTTTTACTTCCTTAATGAAACTGGCTTCAGATCTGGGCAGCATACTTGATGTTAAATGTGTCATTAATTTCGGGCTTAAGAAGGATGGGATCAGATTCCCTACCAGAGTAAGGATCCGGGAGTTATATCATGGAGGAGATTTCCTTAAAAGGGTAATGAGGATAAACACATGGGAAAAGAGCAGAGTTACATACAGATACCTTGACTATAAATTCTTCAATGTTGATACTGAGGTTAAGTTACTTAAATAATTCAGATAAAAATTTTATTGAAAAACACTGATTCATGAACTAGAATATATTTATATAAAACTATTTTAAGGAGAGAATTATGTTGAGTAAAAAAATGTTAAAAATGCTTAATGATCAGGTGAATCTTGAATTTTATTCATCGAATATATATCTTCAAATGAGTTCCTGGTGTGATAGTAAAGGCCTTCCCGGTGGAGCTAAATTTCTCAGGCATCATGCGGAGGAAGAGATGATGCACATGAGTAAAATATTTGATTATATAAATGACTCGGACGGGATGGCAATAGTAGGAGAGATCAAATCACCTAAGTCCGAGTTTCAATCTGTAAAGGCAATGTTCATAGAGATATATGATCATGAGTGTTATGTCACTAAGAAAATTAATGAGATAGCCGGAGTAGCTTTCGAAGAGAAAGATTTCTTCACATTTAATTTCCTGCAATGGTACATTGCAGAACAACATGAGGAAGAAGCACTTTTCAAAGGGATTCTGGATAAGTTTGAGATAATCGGGGATGCAAAGAACGGCCTGTTCTTTATTGACCAGGAGCTGTCTAAGATGGCAACAGCAGAAGCATCTGCTGAATCAGGTGTAGAATAAAAAAAGAAGTCAGGTAACAGGTAACAGGAGACAGTAGGGACAGGTCCTGGATTCGAATCACAATAATTGAAAGTATTCCATTGTTCTGGTAAAATATTTTCATGATGTTTCTACCAGGCAGATCTCATTTATGCGGATTCTCATCCATATATCTGCCGATGATAACTTACCTGAACAGGTTTAACGGTCTTTAATACTATATCCTTCACGATTTTCAATTATAAAAAAAACAAAAGGAGAAATAAATGAAAATAATAGTATTAGGGGGAGGTCTTGTTGGACTTCCGATGGCCATAGATCTTACCATAGATAAAAATTTCAGTGTTACACTTGTGGATATTGATAAGGATAAATTTAGTTCAATTGATAGAGGACTCGGTATCAAGACAAAGGTCTCGGACCTTTCAGTTAAAAATAATATAAGAGACCTGATAAAAGATCAGGATATGGTTATAAATGCAGTTCCGGGTTTTATGGGATTTGAAACTTTAAAAACAATTATTGAAGAGAAAAAAGATGTAGTTGACATTGCTTTCTTCCCTGAAGATCCATTTTTACTTGATGAACTTGCAAAGAAAAATGGTGTTAAAGCAATAGTTGATTGTGGTGTAGCACCGGGAATGAGTAATATGCTCATTGGGAATGTTGAGGGTAAACTTGATCAAATGGATAATGTTCTGATCTATGTTGGTGGTCTTCCTGTCGAAAGGACTTACCCGTTTCAATATAAAGCGCCTTTCTCCCCAATAGATGTGATAGAAGAATATACACGCCCGGCAAGGATAGTTGAGAATGGTAAGATCGTAATTAAAGAGCCGCTGACTGAGCCTGAATATATAGAATTTCCCCGAGTCGGAACTTTAGAAGCATTTAATAGTGACGGGCTCAGATCTCTTGCTTATACGATCAATGGGAAAAATATGAAGGAGAAAACCCTAAGGTATCCGGGACACATAGACAAGATAATGGCTTTAAAGGAGATGGGTTTTCTGGATCCTGAAAAACTGGACATCAATGGGTGTAAAATATCTCCTCTTGAAATGAGTGCTGAAGTGTTGATCCCACAATGGAAGTTTGATGACAATGATAGGGATATTACTGTGATGCGAGTGATTATAGAAGGTGAAAGTTCCGGAAAAAAAGTAAGGTATACATACGATCTTTTTGATAAATTTGATACTGCAACAATGACACATTCGATGGCAAGAACTACCGGTTACACAGCTACCATAACTGCCCGTCTTCTTGTAGACGGTCTCTTCAACAGGGTAGGTATCTCTCCTCCGGAATTTATCGGCAGAGAAAAAGGGTGTACGGAATATGTTTTAAACAGGTTACGGGAAAGAGGGATCGAATATCTGGAAACTAAAGAGTTTATTTAGATAATAGTGATCAGGTCAATGAATCTATCTTGTTTCTGATAGCTTTAATATGAGCGGGTGTTGTACCACAGCATCCGCCTATAATAGAAACATCAAGTTCGGCAAGCTCAACAGCTTTCTCAGCCATGAATTCAGGTGTTTCTGAATATATTATTTTTTCATCTTTTAATTCCGGTAGTCCTGCATTAGATTGAATTATTACCGGGATCTCAGTTTCAGCTTTAATGTCTGCAGCAATCTTTATCATATTCTCTATCCCATTGCCACAATTGGATCCGATCACATCTGCACCGGAATCAGAGAGCATTTTTACTGCAGTAGGAATGTCAGTCCCCATGATCGTGAAAAAGCCCCTCGGAGTCGGATCAAATGTCATAGTTGCCATTACAGGGATGGTAGAGGATATACTTTTAGCAGCTTTTATTGCGGAGAGTGCTTCATTGATATCTGTCATTGTCTCAATACAAATAATATCAACTCCCGCTGAGATTAATGAAGTGATCTGCCTGTGGAAGCTTTCATACATCTCTTCAGGCTCAATATCTCCATAGGGTTTAAGCATCTTACCTGAGGGTCCGCAAGATCCGGAGATATATGCTTTATCATCAACAGCGTTTCTGACAGCCTGAACGGCACTCCTGTTTATAGAATCAGTTTTTTCATCAAGAGAATAATCTTTTAATTTTAATGGTGATGCACCGAAAGTATTTGTTTGAATTATTTCTGCTCCTGCTTCAAGATACTCCTTTGCGATATCCGTTAACACATCGGTATGAGATATATTGTATGACTCAGGGCATTGGGCCTTTGGAAGTCCTCTACTGAGAAGTATTGATCCTATAGCACCATCTGAGATAAGTATTTCCCTACTCCGGAGCCTTTCCATCAATGTTTTCATCATTTACGCCATAAGTTCTTTAACGATGTCAACAGCATTACCTGCATCAAAACTATATTTGTCAACTCCTATATCTGATGCATATTGATCGGAGACGGGTGCCCCACCAATTATCGTCCTTATCTTTCCATCAAGGTTCTCATTTTTAAGGATTTTGACAACTTCCTTCATGTTGGCCATTGTTGTAGTTAAAAGTGCGGACATACCTATAATTGTAGCTCCTGTCTCTTTTGCTACTTCCACAAATTTCTCAGGTGAGACATCATGTCCCAGATCGATAACCTCATAACC
This sequence comes from Candidatus Aminicenantes bacterium UBA647, assembly GCA_002299555.1. Taxonomy (GTDB): domain Bacteria; phylum Acidobacteriota; class Aminicenantia; order UBA2199; family UBA2199; genus UBA647. The sequence continues at coordinate 15,444 of DBOL01000010.1, read as the reverse complement.
TGCTCCTTTGAGCATTATTCCAACCAGATTCTTTCCTATATCATGAAGATCTCCCTGTATTGTCCCGATAACGATTTTTCCTCTCGATGAAATCCCACTTTTTATAAGTATCGGTTTTATCAATTCCATCCCTGCATACATAGCTTTTGCGGCCATTAGAACATCAGGCAGAAAGACTTCATGATCTCTGAATCTATCACCGATTATATTCATCCCCATTATCAGGCCATCGTTTAGTATCGTCTCAGCAGATATTCCCGAATCTAAAGCTTTTTTTGTATCTGAAGCTACATCTTTATCATTACCTGAGATAAGTTGTGTTGATATGGAATTAATAATGTCCATCTATTCCTCCTTTTTTATCCTTAATATCCTTTCTCTGCAATTCTTTCCGGTACAAGTTTTGCAGAAATCAAAATCCTCTTTCAGATAGTGGATATCTTTTTTACCTGAAATAATTACACCTGAAATTGATTTTATCGGTGTCATTAATGAACTTTCATTTATTGATATTCCTATATCTCCGGGTTTTAGATATCGGAATAGTTTTTTTTGTCCGGTTATGTCCCAGCCACAATAACCCGGACTATACATTAAAGCCCTATGGTCAGGAGAGACTGAACCTAAGTCTCTCAAATAATTAAGAAAGAATTTTTCCCCGTATTCGCCACCTCTGTCTGCTGATGCCGAAGCGATCGAGTCTAACATAGAACCAAGAGCAAATTCATTTTTAGCGAAAAGATTATTTATTGTATCTGATATCTCCGTCCCCAGTGTAAAGACAAAAAGCGCCAGATTTGTGCCTTTTTTGAACATTGAGGAGATGACAGAGTTTATTATATTTCCTCCGGCGATCGTCAGGATATTTTCAAGATCTGTAGCGGATACTTCGCCAATCAGTCCTTTTGGGTCCTTGGTTTCTATAAAAATTGAAAATGCTCTTTTATAAAGATCTGTGATCTTTGGTGGAAGTATTGAATCACTTGGAATTCCCTGAAGTTTCATAACCTCTTCAACATCCGGAATGACCGCGTCGTGTGGAATTTTTAGTATTTCTCTCATACGTTTTGTTCAGGAAGTGAATCCATCCCATGTTTTTTTGATTCTGTGATCATTAACCCTGTTAATCCTTTTTTAACTTCCTCAGGAAGATCGGTAGGAGTATAGTTGGCAATGTGTTTATCCACTTCACTTTTTGCTCTCTCTTTAAGAGTCAGGCTTCCCTCCGACTGCCATCTTGAAAGGTTTGCCCTGTCAATGACCTTTCCCGGGAAATAGTGTTCATCTTTTAAATATTTTCTCGTATGATCTGATATGAGGAGATGGTTCTCCTTAAGCAATTCCTGAAAATGAGGGAGTGCCGGAAAGTCTTCTCTCGGGACAATTCCTTTTGCCATTCTCAATGTCATTCCACATATTTCGTTGTCGACAACAAGTTTTTCAAGGCTTTGGCAATTCTCGAAATCAAGCATTCCCGGCCCGGAAATGCTGTTAATTCCTGATAAGACTGCCAGCGTTGCACCCATAGCAGATTCAAGTCCTGCCTGTGCATCAAGTCTCTTTGAATCACTCAGCGATATATAAGCCTGAGTAGGAATACCAAGATATTTCCCGATTTCATTATATGCACAGTCTATCATTTGAGTCTCGACTGCACCCATTGGAGTTGTCTCATATCTTATATCAAATGCTGCAGGTGATCCTCCGTAGAGCAGGGGAGCTCCCGGATTTGCAAGCTGACTGATAACTATTCCGCTGAGTGTTTCTGCAGTGTGGGCAACGAGTGTTCCAGTAATTGTCACAGGCGAGATAAATCCGGTTAATGGCATTGCGATGAATTCGATCGGGATCCTGTTCTCACCACAGTCTATAACATTTTGCGAAGTAACATCACTCCATTTCAGGGGTGATGTAGGACAGCATGAGAAAACAGTGAGAGGCTTCTCTTTTAGATTTTTACTATCTCCTCGGACCATAATTTGCATCTCACGCATAACGTTGAATGCATCTACGGTGAAAGTCCCGGTGACTACCGGTTTTTTCCCATACATTAAACTCAGATAGAGACGATAGCTGTCTGAAATCTTTTCATGAATATCGTCAGGAACTAAAGCAGTGCTCTGGGATGTAATATTATCCAGAGAAGAGACCAGTTTTACATATTTTATGTAATCAGATGTTCCCGGTCTTCTTATCTCACCGGTTTCAGAATCAAGAATATTTAATGCTGCAGAACCCGGAGTAAAATAAACATTGTTATCACAGAAGTCATGAGTCTCTTCTCCTGAAGTGTCATAAAGTTTAAACGATGAAGGAACAGTACTCAAAGCTTTATCGATTATTTCCTGGGTGTAAATAACATTATTTGTGGTCCTGTCTACTTTAGCCCCGAATCCGGATAACATCTCCAGAATGCCTTCGTTGTGGATCTTTGTTCCAAGTTTACATAAGATATCTCTGGATTCATCAAGGATCTTTTCAATGAGCTGATCACTTAAGAATCTAACCTGTGGTCTGATGTTCATATTCCGCTCCTTTTAAGTGAGGAAATGATAAGTCAAAAAAAGTATAGAAAAATGTAATATTAATGTCAACAAAAAGTATATCCGGAAATTCAGGGATAAGATCGATATTTTAAATTTTTGTTAAATGAATTAGTATTAGTTAATGAGAATAAAATTTGTAGTACTATTTTTAATCTTGATCGTTTTGTACCTTTTCAGGAAAAGGATTAAAAAAAGTAACATATTCCGTTCTGCAGGAACTGTTTTCAATATCGTATTCTATATTTATCTTTTCTCACTTCTCGCTGCATTCATTTACCAGGTGATCTCAAATATATTTGGATAAAAAAAAAGCACAGGGTATTTATTCCTGTGCTTTTTAATGGAAGTAAACTAAAGTTGATACACAATCAACACTTATAAGGTAATATGCATTTGTTGAAATTTCAACAACAAAATAATAAATATTTTTTTTATACTACTTTATTTTCCCTGAGATAATTGATAACAGCTTCAACCTCTTCTTCAATGGTTTGTGTATCTGCATCAAGGACGATCTCAGCATTCATTGGTTCTTCGTATGGAGCAGATATACCGGTGAATTCCTTGATCTCTCCACTCTTTGCTTTTTTATACAGGCCTTTTGGATCTCTCGCTTCGCATGTATCGATAGATGCCTTTACAAAGATCTCTATAAAGCGTCCTTCTCCAAGGATCTCTCTTGCATAGTCTCTGTCTTTTCTATAGGGAGATATGAACGCGGTTGTTGTGATAATTCCTGAATCAACAAAAAGATTCCCTACCTCAGAGATTCTTCTGATATTCTCTTCTCTGTCCTCTGGTGAGAAACCGAGATTCTTATTAAGGCCATGCCTTACATTGTCTCCATCAAGCACATAAGTGAGCTTACCGGATTTGAAGAGCCTGGAGGCAACCTCGTTAGCAATTGTGGATTTCCCACTTGCTGATAATCCTGTAAACCAAAGAAGTGTACCTTTCTGGTTAAGAAGTTTCTCTCTATCCTCTCTTTTTACTAAGTGTTCATGCCACACTACATTTGTTGCTTTCTGTTCAGCCATTATTCCTCCTGGATATATGAATATTGAAAGTGAATAATACCACATAATTCAGTTTCATTGAAGATTTTTATGACCTGTATTAAAATATTTAACAACAGATATGAAATTTAAAAAGAGCATTTCCCCTTTACAACTGAAAAATTTTGGTCCCGGAATACTCTGGGCAGGTGCGGCAATAGGGGTTTCACACCTTGTTCAATCTACAAGAGCAGGTGCCGAATATGGTTTTGCTCTTTTGTGGATAATAATACTTGCAAATATTTTCAAGTATCCTTTCTTTGAATATGGGACCAGATATGCTGCGTCAACAGGAAGATCACTTATAAGCGGTTATAAGGATCTGGGGAAGTTTTATTTTATTCTTTATCTGATCCTTACTTTTGCTACTATGTTTACGATCCAGGCAGCGGTGACAATCGTTACAGCAGGACTTGTATCATGGGTTGCGAATGATCTCTTCTCTCCTATGGTTTTTTCTATACTTATATTGTTATTGTCCATGCTGATCCTTTATATCGGCAAGTATTCCGTTCTCGACAGGTTCATGAAAGTAATAATTGTTCTACTTACTATTACAACAATTGTAGCATTTTCAGCAGCGATCGGTGAGTTTGGTTTGAAAGTAAGAGCGGGATCTGTATTTCCGTTTCATCATGTAAATTGTCAGATCTTCTTTCCAAACAGGTGAACTATAAGAACTAAGAATGACACAGTAATAATTGCTGTTACTCCATAAGGTAGTCCGAATGAGAATGGTATAATTCCACCAAAGAGGGCAACTCCGGCAATTGTGAGTGAATAGGGGATCTGAGTTTTAACATGGTCAATATGATCGCAGGAAGAGGCCATTGAACTCATAATAGTTGTATCGGAGATCGGAGAGCAATGATCACCGAAGACAGATCCTGCCAGAACTGATGATATTGTCAATACCAGGAAATGCTTAAGATCAGGTGAATTTGCAAGAAGGCCTATCGTAATAGGTATTACAAGAGGATACATTATACTGATAGTTCCCCATGAAGTGCCTGTAGAAAATGAGATTGCTGCAGAAAAAATGAATACTATTGCAGGAAAAAGGTGGTAATCAAGATTGGATGATAGAAGTGAAACAAGATAATCTGCAGTTTTCAGTTCAACAAGGACGACTCCGAGTGACCACGCCATTATCAGTATCAATATGGCCATCATCATCGATTTCATACCCTGTACCATTGAACCTATTGCCTCTCTCAGCTTCAGGATTTTCCGGATTATTGCTATTGTCATGGCAGATAAAACTCCCATTAGAGAAGCCCATAGCAGGACTCTGAAAGAATCTGCTGAGGAGACTATTGCACCCAGATCTTTTAATACTGACCCTGAAAAGAAAATTCCAAAGAATGATTTTTGTGCAAGCGGGTTGTTCGCTGCTCCGAGGGCTATTTTCCCTGAATAATACAATCCTATAAATGTTACCAGTATAACCGTAATTATAGGGATGATCCCGCTATACCACTTCGGTGTGACAAATTTAGAAGGAGCTAGTCCGGAAGATTCGAAATCAGAAAGTGGAATCGCTTTCTCACTCAGCAATAATCCTTTCTTTGCTCTCCTTTCTGCTTTAAGCATCGGCCCGAAATCTTTTTTAGTTGTGAAGATCAGGAATACAAAGAACAGTGATAGTATTGAGTAATACCGTAAGGGTATAGAAGACAGTAAAAGTGAATATGCATCAAAATCAACGTTGTAAGCCTCCAGTGATTGGTTGATCAATGATATTTCAAACCCGATCCAGGTTGAAATCAATGCAATTGATACCATTGGCGCTGCAGTTGAATCTACAATATATGAAAGCTTTTCTCTGGAAATTTTCCATTTGTCAGTTAGTGGGCGCATAGTGTTCCCAACTATCAAAGTGTTTGTATAATCGTCAAAGAATATAAAAATACCCATTAGCCAGGTATACATTTGTGTGGATTTCGCAGAATTTACTTTATTGGATAGTGCATCAACTATTCCTTTGAATCCACCTGTCTTTGTGATGACCCCTACCATTCCTCCCAGCAAAAGGGTAAAGATAACTATAGAAGCACGATCATGATCTGCAATTGCATTTATAATGTATTTATCTATGACGTTAAAAAATGATTTCAGGATATTAAAATTATTGAGGAGAAGGGCTCCGGCAAATACACCTAAGAATAATGCTGTAACGACCTCTTTAAATATCATGGCTAGAATTATTGCGAGGATCGGTGGGATTATAGTAAGAATGCCTGGGATAGAATGGATGGAATAATCATATGTTCCACTCTCTGTGGTAATTACTATCTTGATAGATCCGGTTTTCTCGATAACAAACGATCTTGATCCTGTTGGTTTTCCATCGACTTTGATATCAATGATCCCTTCGACTTTCGTGAGATCGATCTTTTGACCTTTGAAAACCATATCAGGGAGCGAAGGGCCTCTTGTCTCAGCAGAATATATACTTAGTGATGTGATAATAACAAGAATAAACATAATGACAGTTCTTTTCATGGGTATCTCCGAATTAGTAATATTATATTTTCTTCGTAGGAATATCAAGTATTACGTTAAGCATTGTCTCCTTTCTGAATTTAATTAATTTTTTCACTGATAATCTTGAAATAAATGTGATCGTAATTTAAAATTATCCCGGAGGCGAAAATGAAGGCATTGGTAAAAAAGAGATCCGAAAAAGGTCTTTGGATGGAAGATGTTGATATTCCCGATTATGGTGTAAATGATGTCCTGATAAAAATAAAAAAGACAGCAATCTGTGGAACTGATCTCCATATTTACATGTGGGATGAATGGTCTCAGAAGACGATTAAAACTCCTATGACAATAGGACATGAATATGTAGGGACAATTGCTGAAATTGGAACCGGCGTAACAAACTTTGAAGTTGGGGAACGTGTAACCGGAGAAGGACATATAGCCTGTGGCCATTGCAGAAATTGTAGAAGAGGAAAAAAGCATGTTTGTGAGAACACGATCGGCATCGGAGTTCACAGAGACGGATCATTTGCTGAATATGTTGTTGTCCCATCATCAAATGTAATAAAGCTTAACGAAAAAATAAGTGATGAAGTGGCATCAATATTCGATCCATTTGGTAATGCTACCCATGCGGCACTCTCTTTTCCGGTTGTAGGTGAAGATGTGCTGATCACCGGAGCCGGACTGATAGGGAATATGGCTGTTGCCGTTTGCAGGTTTTCAGGTGCACGAAATATAGTCGTTTCAGACATAAGTGAATACAGGCTTGGGATCGCAAAGAAAATGGGTGCGACCAGAGTCTTGAATCCTATGAAAGAGAGAATTTCTGATGTTGTTAAAGAACTTGAGATGGTTGGATTTGATATCGGGTTGGAAATGTCCGGAGCTCCTGCTGCATTTAATGAAATGATAGAAAATATGTACAACGGGTCTAAAATATCCCTTTTAGGAATCCTCCCTGAAAGTACACATGTGGAGTGGGATAAAATAATATTCAAAGCGCTCCATCTAAAGGGAATTTATGGAAGAGAAATGTTTGAAACCTGGTACAAAATGGAACAGATGATACTCTCAGGGCTTGATATAACTCCAATAGTAACTCACCGATTCAATGTGAGCGATTTCCTGGAGGGTTTCAGGATCATGGAAGAGGGTAATTGTGGAAAAGTCATACTGGATTGGGAATAGAGTTGCTATTGCTGTTTCTTGACAAAAACCATACCTGCTAATATACTGATACCAGATGAAGAAAGGAAAAAGAGTGGATGAAAACTCTTATGAACTATCTATAAAAAGTGAAATTTTCGGGATAGTTTTTCTTTTTCTTTCAATTCTATTGATATTCAGTCTGGTCAGTTATTCTCCTTTTGATCCCAGTTTTTTTCACTCTACAATGAACACGGTAGTTGAAAATTATGGTGGGAATATCGGTTCAGAGATATCGGCTTTTCTGTTCGTTATGTTCGGGTATGCTTCATATATATTGATAATATTTTTTCTGTTTATTACGATCTATTTCTTTCTTAATAGAAAGATCAAAAATTTCTATACAAAAAGTTCCGGATTTATATTACTACTTATTTCTTTTTCTGCACTATTATCAAACATTAAACCATATTCAGGAATAGATTCTGCCAGTATTAAAACAGGTGGAATTATCGGATTCTTCCTGAATGGTTTTTTTGAGTCCGAGATCAAAGGATTTCTGACCTTTCTCCTTTTTATGATTCTTGTATTTATTTCTCTTACACTGATCGCAAAACTCTCTCTTCAAAGGATGCTGAAAGTTTTGTTAAAAGGTGTTGCTGCTGTATTAAGTATTCTAAGTAAAATTTATACCGCACAATCAGGCAAATTTAAGAACCGGAGAATGAGGAAAAAACTTGAAAAAAAGCACAATAACGGTACTCTGAAGGATAAAGTATCTACTTCCCGGGTTGAAAGGAAAAAATCTTTTGAACAGAAAAAAAAGATAGTAAAAAAACCCAGTGGATTTCCTGAAGAACCGGCATTGTTTAAAGGTATGGGGAAATCCCTGAGTATTTCTGAAAAATATGTTCCACCTCCTCTCTCTTACCTCGATGCTCCAACAGAGAGAAGTAAAATTGATTTCAAGGAATTGGAAGAAAAGAAAAATGATTTATCAAAAAGGCTTAATGAGTTCAGGATCAATGGGCAAATTCTCGAATATACACCGGGCCCTGTTATCACAACCTATGAATTTGTTCCGGATACAGGAGTAAAAGTTAAAGATGTGGTAAATCTTGCTGAAGATCTTGCTCTCGTTGCAGAAGCGCAATATGTAAGGATCGAGAGGATTCTGGGGAAGAAAGCAATTGGTATTGAGATCCCGAATAAAAAGAGAGAGATCATTCACTTGAGAGAAATACTCGAATCTGAGGAATTTGCAGCAGGAAGTTCTCCTCTGACTATTGCTTTGGGGAAAACAAAGAGCGGAGAGATCTTCACTACTGACCTAAGGGAAATGCCTCATGTGATAATTGCAGGCGCAACAGGAAGCGGGAAGAGTGTGGCAATCCATACTATAATACTCAGCATTGTATTCAGATCATCGCCTGATGATGTAAAGCTTATTCTTATCGACCCGAAAAGGGTGGAGCTTGCTATATATAATTCACTTCCTCATCTCCTGACCCCCGTTGTAGTTAATCCGAAGCTGGCAAAGAATGCTCTTGATTGGGCAATATTTGAAATGGAGAAAAGATATAAAAAACTTGCTCTATTACAAGTCAGAAATATTGAACAATATAATAAAAAGCTTAATCTCTTAACTAATTCAGGAGATGAGGTCATTGATACTCTCGAAGATACTACGAAAATCCCATATATTGTCATCATAATAGATGAGTTTGCCGATCTCATGATGGAATCGTCAAAGGATATTGAATATAATGTGGCAAGAATCGCTCAAAAAGCCAGAGCAGTCGGAATTCATCTTATATTAGCTACACAAAGACCTTCTGTTGACGTGATAACAGGAACCATTAAGAACAACTTCCCATCGAGGATCGCATTTGCAGTTCCTTCAAGAAATGACTCAAAGACGATCATTGACTATATGGGTGCTGAAAAGCTTCTCGGTCAGGGTGATATGCTTGTTCTCCCTCCTAAATCCGCTACACTTGTAAGGGCACATTGTTCCTTTGTTTCTGAAGAAGAAGCTCTACGTGTTGTGAAATTCCTTTCAAAGAAGAGTAAACCTGAGTTTAATACTGAAGTGATAAAACCTAAGACGAAACCTGAAACTGTAACCGGAGATGATGAACTTGATAAGATGTTCTTTCCTGCTGCTGAGACGATCATCAATTCAGGGCAGGCTTCAGCATCATTTCTTCAGCGAAAACTAAGTATAGGCTATGCAAGAGCAGGTAGATTAATGGACCAATTGGAAAACAGAGGTGTGGTATCATCTCCGAACAATAAAAATCAGAGAAAGATACTCATGACCATGACTGACGTGGAGCAAATGGAAAATACTGAGGAGTAAAAGTGAAAATTGGAAATCTTGAATTAAATAGAGAGAAATTATTTTTCATTCTGGGACCATGTGTGATAGAGAGTGAAAAGATGACAATGCTGATTGCTGAATCGCTTAAAGATATATCTGAAGAGTTAAATCTAGATATAGTATTTAAAGCATCTTTTGATAAAGCGAACAGATCATCGATAAATTCATACCGAGGCCCAGGGATAAAAGAGGGGTTGAGAATATTAAAGAAAGTTAAAGAAGAATTAAAGTTACCTGTACTTTCAGATATCCATGAATCACAGCAGGCTGATCAGGCTGCAGAAGTATTGGACATTATTCAGATCCCGGCATTTTTATGCAGGCAGACCGATCTTTTAATCGCTGCAGGTAAAACCGATCTGCCGGTCAATGTAAAGAAGAGTCAGTTTATGGCACCCGAAGATATGAATTTTGTTGCCGAAAAAATAAGATCAACAGGGAATAAGAATATTCTTCTTACTGAAAGAGGAACTTTTTTTGGATACAGGAACCTTGTTGTTGATATAAGGAATATACCTGTGATGAAAAAGACAGGTTATCCTGTGATCATTGATGCAACACATTCTGTCCAAAGGCCTACCGCAACTGACGGTGTGACAGGAGGAGATCCTGAATTTATTCCTCTTATTGCAGGTGCAGGACTTCTGGCAGGAGCTGATGGAGTTTTCCTCGAAGTACATCCGGATCCGTTGAATGCTCTCTCAGACGGAGCGAATTCGCTTGATCTTAAAAAATTGAAACCACTATTAATTAGGTTGGAAAAAATATATAATATAACTTAATGAACATGATTGAGACCGGGAAAGAGGTTCTGCAAATAGAAGCCGAAGCAATACTGGGATCGTTAAAGAAGCTCGGTCAGAATTTCGAACTTGCTGTTGAAATGATGTTCAAGACCAAAGGCCGTATCGTTATAACCGGTATGGGGAAATCAGGCCTGATCGGGAAAAAAATATCTGCCACCCTCACTTCAACAGGTTCGCCATCAGTATATCTTCATCCATCTGATGCTCTCCACGGAGATATCGGGATAATTAATTCAGACGATATTGTAATAGCCCTCTCAACAAGTGGAGAGACTCATGAAGTTATAAGACTTTTGAACTTTGTTAAAAGGCTTGGTGTGGGGCTTATTTCGCTTGTTGGTGACATGAGCTCCTCTCTTGCAAATGAGAGTGATGTATCCATTGATTGCAGCATTGAGAAAGAGGCTTGTCCGATCGGCATTGTTCCTACGGCCTCTACAACGTTATCTCTTGCTATGGGTGATGCACTTGCAATCGCATTAATGAAAAAAAAGGGATTTGGAGCTGATGATTTCCGATATAATCATCCCGGAGGAAACATAGGTAGAAAGTTGCTTAAGGTTAAGCAATGTATGCACCATCCCGACAAGCTTCCGGTAGTTGAAGGATCAAGTCCTATGCTTGATGTGATAAGACTTGTTGATGAACGGAAATATGGAGTCGCGATAATAGCAGATAAAGATCTTGTAATTGAAGGAATTATAACTGATGGAGATCTCAGACGGGCATTTCTTAAAGGTAATGATTTTTCAAAATCAGTTGTTTCTGATTTTATGTCACATGACCCGGTTACAATATCACCTGACAGCATGGCAGTAGAAGCTTTGAATATCATGGAAGAAAAAAAAATAACCTCTATCATTGTTGCAGAAGGAAAAAAATTAAAGGGATTTGTTCATCTGCATGATCTATGGAGAACGGAGATGATCTGATGGATCAGAAAGAATTAGCTAAAAAAATTAAACTGATTATTATGGATGTTGATGGAACACTATCAGACGGGCGTTTTTTTGTTCTTCCTGACGGGGAAACAATCAAGTCCTTTGATGTAAAAGATGGTACAGGAGTTTTTTTTGCAAACCTGGCAGGGATCAAGACCGCAATTATTACAGGAAAAGCTTCAAAGGCAGTAAAACAGAGAGCAGATGAGCTTAATATAGATGATTATTATGAAGGGATATTTAACAAAACTATTCCTTTTTATGAACTATTGGAAAAATATGGATTGGACAAAGATGAGGTTGCTTATGTCGGAGATGATATAGGCGATGCTGAAGTAATGGGTATGGTCGGATTTTCTGCTGCTGTAGGAGATGCTCATCCATTGATAAAAAGGATATCTCATTACATTTCAAAAAGATATGGAGGTCGGGGAGCTGTCCGGGAAGTGATCGATTTTATTCTGGATGCTCAGGAGAAGTGGCCGGAAATATTTACAAGGATAAAAGAATCCGATAACGTTGAGGATATACTTAAGAAAGTGAATTCCTAGCTGCTTTCTTCTAAAATAATTCTTCTGATATCTGAAGGAGTTTCGAATAAATAGTCTGCTCCGGTTTTCTCTAATTCTTCATGGCTTCTGAATCCCCACAAAACACCTCCTGCGATCATCCCTCCATTTATGGCTGTTTCCATATCTACCCCTGAATCACCAATAAACATTGTCTCTTTTGGAGATAAATTATTCCCGGTAAGCATTTGAATTGCAGTATGAGGGTTCGGTTTTTTTGGAATTCCTTCAATGGCTCCTTTAACTTCAAGAAAGTTAATATCTGAAAATAGTTCGCTAACCTGAAGTTTGGTTAGGTCATTTCTCTTATTTGACAATATGAACATGTTTATTTTGTTTTTTTGAAATTTTCTAAGCATTTGATTAATGCCATCAAAAGCGATGGTTTTCTCTCGCCAGGAATTTGTGTAGATATTAATATACTCTTTTATATAGTATTCAAGTTTATCAGAATTGATCTCAGGGAAAGATCGCTCTATAAGTTGGGTTACTCCATCGCCTAAGAACATTTTGTATTCATCATCAGAGTGTATCGGGAAGCCCTCTTTTTTCAGAAGAAAATTTATAGAAGATACTATTGATGACAAAGATTCTATCAGCGTACCATCAAGGTCAAAAATTATTGTTTTAATCATATTTTTTATTTTTGCAGATGAATGTTCAGTTTACTTTGATTAGTATAAAAGTTATATCGTCAGTAAAGCGATCTGATCCGTTAAATTCCATTAACTCATCCATTATTTCCTTTTTTATTAAGTCAGTATCCTTTTCAGAATTATTAATAACTACGTTTTTCAGTCTTTCGAGTGAAAATTGTTCGTCATCGCTATTCTCGGCTTCAATAACGCCATCAGTATATAGGACTATTATATCATTTTTCTTCAGGGATTCTTCCCTGATGTTGAATTCAGAACCGGTGAACATACCAAGGACAGTATCACCTTCTGTTAATTCCATCGCCTGCCCTTTTCTTATAATAAGAGAGGGGTTGTGTCCGCAATTCAGATATTTCATCAACTTTTTGTCAGTATCTATGGAACATGTAAAAGAAGTTACATAAAGATTTGGCTCGGTTGTTTCCGCTATCAGATCATTCAAATATCTGACAGTATTCAGTATGTTTTTTTCTTTCCTGATCGTATAGACAAAATTTGCTCTCACAATTGACATCAGAAGTGAAGCCGGGATCCCGTGTCCGGATATATCATTAATTGTAAATACAGAATTATTGTCACTCAGTTTAATAATATCGTAATAGTCCCCACCGACACTGGATGAAGGAACATTGGTGAATGAAAATTCTATCCCCTTTAGATCTATTTTCTCACTCATTAAAAAAGATTGTTGTATATCTCTTGCTATCTGAAGCTCTTTTTCGATCCTCTCTTTTTCAAGTAGATCCTTATACATTTCATATTTGTTAATTGATATTGCTACGAAAATTGACAGGCCTCTCAGAAGTGATAAAAATGCCTCATGAATAGGTTTCTCCGAGCTGATCTCAAGAAAACCAAGGTGTTTTTCCTGTGTCCTTAATGGAAATATAGCCTGATCATCTTTGATAATAGTGAGATTCTGTTCTTCTTCAGTGTCATCTTTTTCCTTTTCAATTAATCTATAGATCTTCTTTTGAGAATCAACCATTACATTGATTCCGGTTGCAGGAAGTATGCCGGTAATAATATCTCTAAGTGTATTAAAAACATCTTCAAAACTGAATGAAGAAGAGACGATCTTACCAAGCTCTATTAATTGTCCTTTCTCCTTTGATTCGTTCATTACATCTCTGAAGAGGATGGCATTTTGCAGAGGGATCGATATGAATGAAGAGAATTCATTCAGGAGTTCTTCATCATCATTTGAGAACTCCCCTTCGATCTTGTTTATAGCCTCAACAACTCCGATCAAAGTGTCACCTGATATTACCGGGACACCGAGAATTGAATTTGTTACAAAGCTTATCTTTTTGTCTGTAGTTTTTTTAAAACGGGAATCTTCAGCACAATTATTTATCATAAGAGATTCTTTTTTCTCAGCTATCCATCCAGCGATACCTTCACCTTTTTTTATGATTATTTTCTTTAATTCCTCTTCTTTGCCACCGGTAGCAATTTCAAAATATAATTCCTCTTTTCTGGGATTAAAAAGGAAGATCGAGGATTCTTCACAATTCAGATATGTCTTGATCTTTTCTGCAATTGTATTTAAAAGGTTGCCTAGGTCAAGCTCTGAGTAGAGAGTGGTCAATTCCGATCTGAGGATATTCCTGTCGTTCATAGATCAACTATAAATAAGAGAGGCATTGAAGTCAATAAGTATATTACCAGGCTTTACGATACACTACCGATTTACAACTACAGAAAATTAGTATATAAAATGTAAATGAGATCCGTTAATAATGATAACAGGTGTTTTGCGTGCGGGAAAAATAATCCGATTGGGTTGAAGCTTGATTTTAAAACAGATAGCGAATTAACTATATCCCAACTTATTATCGATGAGAACTATGCCGGATGGGAAGGGATTGTTCATGGCGGAATTCTCTCAACAATGCTTGATGAGGTTATGGTTAAATCAGCAAATAGCAAAGGATTTGTATGTGTAACAGGTGAGTTAAATGTCAGATACAAGAAACCGTGCCTGACCGGTAAAGAGTATGAGTTGAGGGGCAAAGTGACTGAGATCAAAAAGCGACTGATTTTTACCGAGGGTGAGATCATTGATATGAATGGAGAGGTTATTGCAACCGGAAAAGGAAAGCTGTTTGTTGTAGATCTGAAAAAGAATTCAATAATATGAAAACGATCACATTTGATATAATCTCTGTTCTCAAGTTCAAGCTTGATATAATTAAATATGAGAAGATCTCTTCAAAAGTAGGGTGGGTACAGAGAGGAATAGACGTAACTTCAAAGCATTTCCCGGGTATAATCAATTACCTTTCAAAACAGAGTATTCTGGGAAATATTTACAATTATAAAATAGTTATTGAGTCAGATAAAAAACGAAGTAAAGAGTTCATTGATAAATTATTCTCTATCTGGATCAGGAAAGAGAGGGTTAAGAGAAGAGCACTGGTTGTAATCGAGGCAATACTTATACCATTCACGGCAATACTGGCACTCCTGCCCGGGCCGAACATGTTTTTTTATGTTCCGGCTCTTCTTCTTTATTATCATTGGAAATCATTAAACGGCTTGAAAAAACTTGATCTTGATAACCTTGAACTGGAGATACATTATGTCGGGAAAGATCAGATAGGGGATGGGAAATAGGCGGCGACCGGATTTGAACCGATGATAGCGATTTTGCAGACCGCTGCCTTACCACTTGGCTACGCCGCCGGTAAAATGGAGCGGGAAACGAGGTTCGAACTCGCGACATCGACCTTGGCAAGGTCGCGCTCTACCACTGAGCTATTCCCGCTTTTGAAAAGATAGAATAAAGGAAAAGGGCTTTTTTGTCAAGAGTGATTAATTTAAAAGGCATTGACAAATACAGCAAATTT
>DBOL01000001.1:92506-99035 GCA_002299555.1 Candidatus Aminicenantes bacterium UBA647 | reverse complement strand
CTTATAATATAATTCTGCATGTAACTAAAAAAGGTCATATCCGATCCAAAATTATAGTCACAATATGGACACATTTTAGTCACACTAAGTCTGAGAGTGTTGTAAAAAGCCTATATAAAAGGACAAAATTGTAATATATTGATATTCCAAATTTTCCTAATAGCAACAAAGTATCTTAGGTAAGATCTTTGTTGAGGCAAGAACAGTTGTATGGTAACATTTTCTCGTGAGGCAATACGGACAGGAATTATAGTTGTCGTTGGTCAATGGAGTGAGTGTTATGACTGAATATGTAAAAAACTATGGATATGAGTTAGTGAAGAGCGATAATAAATACCTTTACAAAACAAGCATTCTTGATATATGAAGATGAGGAAATATTAATCAAAGGAGAAATAATGAAATTACTTAAACATTTATTGAAGTATCCTATAAAGTATACAATTGGGTTTATTATATTAACAGGCATTTTTATATTTATCGGAAAGATTTCTGGCGGATCTGACAGTATGTACACGAACGACATAACAGAAGCCAATCATATGAAATATATCGTTCATGTGGTCCATATGAATTCAAATGAAAAGGTTGTTTATGAACATGAATGTGAATCTTATGAAAGAACTAACGGTAAGTTCATAATGTATGACAGGAATGGAGTTGTTGTACAGTCAGAAAATGATGACCCTGCTCACCATATCACAATATATCGATTTGATGATGCACCTGGGAATGATTAATTACACACTAAATAGTATATGAGATTCAGATTATTGGAAAACAAAAAAAAGTATAAAGAAGCTCTTGAAAAGAACAAAGTGATGTTGGAAGAAACAGAAAACCTGTTGAAGGAAGCAAGAGAAAAGAGATAATTAAAATTTATGCACTCTTTGTTGAAAATAATTTTCAGAATTCTTATACTTTCTTTGGAGGCTACTTTATGAATAAAAAAATTATTATTTTGATCTGCGTTCTATCATTACTGCCATTACTTAGCTTTAGTGCTGTAAAAAGTTATACAGTTACAGCTTATGTTGTTTCAGGAACCGGTGCTATCAGAGCAGTTATAAAGCCAGCTGAATTCACTATTCCTGCAGGAAAGACAGCAACAATAACAAAATTTTACCGTTATTGTCCAACAAACGGAGAGTGGAAAAAATTGGGTAAAAATGTATACTGCGTTACAACCAAATCATATATGGTTGATGCAAAGGGAAATCCACTCTATAATTTGCCTCCCGGGAAATATAAATTTTCAGTAGGTGGGTATGCTGGGGCATACGGGAAATTATCATTTAGTTATTAAACAATAACAACAGGGAGTCAATTATCTGGCTCCCTGACAGAGGGGGCAAGTCTTCATTTCACGTTTCAGATAAATTCATCAATTTCACAAATTTATTTTAGATCAATGACAACTTTTCCGAAATATTGCAGTAATCCCCAGAAGTTGACGAATGGGATAAGTTTACATACTAGGGACTTCCGAACTTATAGAATTCTCCCATCTTGTAAAGCAATATAGACGAATATTAGGGCTTAAAATTTAATATAGTTGAGAAATATTCGTCTTAACGTTTTGATTTCACCTTAAATGCAATCTTAACCGTTGTCCTGTATTCTGAAATTTTCCCGCTTTTAACTTTTGCAGTCTGACTTACAACTTCTAAACCAGTTATGTCATTTACGGTTTCCGAGGTTTCCTTAACCGCATTGTTTGCAGCATCTTCCCAATTTTTCTCGGATGTTCCAATAATCTCAAGTATTTTTATGGTATCCATGTTTTTCTCCTTTGTCTCTTATCCTGAAAATCTATTTCTCAGGCATTTTCAAGATCTGTCCAACTTTGATCAGATCCGGATTTGAAAGAATATCAGTATTTATATCAAATATTTCTTTATACCTCATAGCATCACCATAGAATTTCTTTGCTATCTTTGATAAAGAATCTCCAGGTTCAACCTCATATACTCCATATACTTCCTTGTGATAAACTCTGATATCAGCACTCACTTCATTTTTCGAATCTGAAAAGGTTTTTACCTTGTCCCAAAAAAGATCCTTTTCTAACTGATATGGCACATGCCCCTTAATTTTTAGTTTACCTTCTTCTTCTTTAATGTATTCTTCTTCAAATCCAAGTGATTCTGCAAAAACGATTAGATCTTTGTATTTTTCTATAAGCATGTATATCTCCTTATCTATATTAACTCTTTTCTATTTCAGCTGTCATGATATTTTTCTTAACACTCTCTATCCCATTCTTACAGCTGGAAAGACTTTTATAACCCTCTCCTCCATTTGCAATTTGTTGCCCATTACTTGCAAATAACCGCCATCTGAATTCACCTTTTTTGTCTTTGTAAATCTCTAATTTTCCTTTTGCCATAGTTTTCTCCTTGTACTTTCAAATATGAAAGAGTAATAAGATCTTTGCTATTTCTTTATGAGTTTCTTGACGAAGCCAATAATTCCCATCAATGCACCACCACCAACACCACCACCGATAACATTCCCGATAAGACCATTGAGGTCTGTTGCATTGCCGCCAATACCAAGCCCTAACATTCCAAGGATCTGTCCACCAAGTCCCCCACCGATGATTCCCAGAACTGAATTCCAAAGAGTACCAAGTGATAATTTCTTTAGAATTGACCCTGCTGCATTTCCACCGACTGCTCCACTTACCAATTGAATAAGTAAAGGTACCAAATTTTCCATTTCTCCTCCTGTTTTGTGTAGAGATTTTTCATTGATTAAGACCATATTTGTCTTTCATCTCTCACTTTCAATTTAGTATTAATACATATTTAAAGTTATTACAATAATAAAAAAGAAAATAATTTATATATTCCAACAAAAGTAAAATTTTGAGAAGAATTAATTTGAATTCTCCCCTATTTCATTTTGAATTATAATTATGATATATTTTTTAAATAGAGAGTTTCAGCTCGAAAATCTTCTTAAATTCATTTGATTGGATAAGTTTACATACTAGGAACTTATCCGAACCTGAAATAATCTGTATTGACAAAATTCTTATATAGCAGAATTGTCTTGTTATAACAGCACTTTTTGCTTCTTCAAAATCATTTTGCATCTAGTGCATAAATTGCATAATGTGGCAGGCTTCCATTAGAAGCAGGAAAAAGTAGCCTTGTTTTTTAATTATTTCAGAATTTTCTGGTATTTAAAACTCCTTTCAACCTGACGGCCTTTAATTAGAAGTTGCCGGAATTTGGCTTTGTTAAATCCTTTTAATTTGATCCCCAATTGACCAGATGGATTAATAACAGCTTCTGACCCGGGATTGACACTGCAGGAAATACCGCAAGTTCCGCCACAATTAGATCCACATCCGATCCCACAGACGTCTCCTCCAGCTTCGGAAGCATGGCCGATCCTTCCAGAAATCACTCTGTTCAATTCTCTTGTATTCAGTTCTTTCAGTGCAACTACAGCAAGTTTTTCTTCATTACTTAATTGTGATCCTCTTAAAACCTGTTTCAGATTTCTCCTGTTTGCTTTTCCCAGTGCTGTTGCAAATTTAGTTCTTATCTTTAGTTCACTTTTCACTAATGTTTTCTGAGCACTAAAGATTGAACCCGGGATCATAGCTATTGCTCCTATACCGGCAGCTTTAGCCATGTTTTTTAAAAATTGTCTTCGACTCTTTTCAGACATATTACCCTCCTTTATTTAATTTTGTTTCTCCTTCAAACTTTGGAAATTGCCAACTCCAATTAAAAACTGTTCTGCCATTGCCTGAATGCTTTTACAATTTGTTTTAGTATTTAAGTTGCCATCATTTCTGATATAGTCACCTCCAATACATCCGAAACAAAATGGATACGCCCAGCAGTTTAAACATTTCCTGTCCTTATGTTTGGCATTTGAAAAAATTCCCTCCATTACATTTTTTGCCTTTTTTGGATTGGGAAATATCGAATCATTTACATTGCCCATTTTATAATCGGGAATACCGGAAAACATAAAACATGGATACAAATCTCCAAACACATCAACAGTAAGAGTGGCAAAACCGGCAGTGCAATATAATTCAATAGGTTGTTTTTCCGTATAAACCTTGAGTATCCTGCTGGCATGGCTGATACAGCTGTATGAGCAATCCTGATGGAGGTTTAAGGAACATGAGACTGCCTCTGCATTGAGTTCCTTTTCCTCATCCGGAGTTAAGGCGAGGGCATGGCCATCAGGTAGACTAACAACCGGAATATGCACTTCTTCCTGATCAAATTCCAGTTTGAAAAAATGTAATAAGTCTTTTATTGTATAACCGGCCTCAAGATGTTTTTTCGTATATGTTGATTCAAATCCATATTGAATATGATTATTCTTTAACATCCTGGTTAACTTTTTAATCTTTTTAAATGTAGTTTTTCCTCTCAGGGAATCATTAATATCTTCAGGTCCATCCAGGCTGATCGTCATTTTTATATTGTGCTTTTTAAAAATGTTGATCATTTCCTTATTGGCTATTGTTCCGTTTGTCACCACTGAAAATTCAGGAATACTCTCAATTTCACAAGCCTCTGCCTTTTCTTTGAATAATAAACAGGCTTGATCGATCATAGGGATATTTAATAATGGTTCTCCTCCAAAAAACTGGACATTTGAAATCCCATCAAAGGAATCACAGAATTTTGAAATAATTAACTTTAACGTATTAAGGTCTAATAGTTTTGCTTCCTGTTTATAGCTACCACCTTCTGCATAACAATATTCACAGTGAAGATTACATTTATTGCTGACATGAATTACCAACCGTTCCAACACATTTTCTCTCTCTTCTGTTTTATCCACCGGCAGTTTTTCTTTTGACCGATTATATATATCAGATAAAAGTTGATTAAATTCTGTCGGATCGATATTATATTTTTGAAAACACTCTTTTTTTGTATAACCTGCAAAAAAATCTTTTAATGCACTTATCACCGGCAGGGAAGTCTCTACTATTTTTAAACTGTTTTTGAAAAATATGATCCCGGATTCCCTTGACTCAACAAAATGAACTAAAGGTGCAAGTTTCCATCTGAACAGATAAGATTCTGCTTGCTCGAATTTTGATTTTATAAGATTCAGCATAATATTACTCTTACTTTTTTGCTAAATTCTTCCCCATAATAATTAAAACAAAATTTCTTATACTATTAATATATAGGTTTTATATAAAAATCTCAAAAATTTTTTTTATAATTTTTTCAATTTCTGACCTGCCCCCTTTTAAAAAGTGATATTATTTCTTTTTTGCAAATAAAATTATGTGCGCACCTAATTTAGGGAACCAATTTCCCAGCATTTCAAAAAACCTACCGGGTATCTTAAATTTCCGTGATGAGATCAATAAATGGGTAGATTTAATTTTTTCTATTTCATATCCCGACAGTTTAACAAGATTCGAAAGAGTTTTAATATCATAAATATGATAATGATATTCAGCCCAGGCAAAAATCGGTTTAACTCCAAAAGGGAATAAAATACGGCTGGGGAGAAAAAACAGGTTAGGTGTTGTAAGAACAAGCATCCCTCCCTGATTTAAAACTGCATGAATATTTTTTAAAAACTGTTCATCATCAAATATGTGCTCGATTACTTCACCGGCAAATACAATATCGAACGTCACCCCTTTGAAATCTGGAAGCCCCCTATTACAATCATATTGGAAAAAATGAATATCTTTTTCTGTATCTTTATGATTTATATCTAATGCATATTTTTTGATTTCACTATACTCAGATAAATTATCTAGAAATCCACCATTAGAATATCCTATCTCCAGAATGTTCAATGTTGAATCCTGCGATAAATATTTCTTATCAATCAACCATTTTTTTACTTTTTGGATTCTTCCCTGATCCGGAACAACATAATTGCCAAACTTCTTTTGTTTTGTATCTTGTATTTCCATAAGCTATTTTTATTTACACGCCCTCATTTTTTTAATAACTATATTTTTATCATAACTGGAAGTCAATTCAAGAGTTATTACACGATTTGTATTTGAGACCGGGCAAATCTCCGATTGTAAGTTATTTCACTGAATATAGATTCTTATATCATCACTGGCTTTTAATATAATCACTTTTGTAAAGATGATTTTATCATAATTCGGTCCGGGCAAAGCTGTGATTAAATATGGTCCCGGTTTTAACCTCAAGGATTCATGTCCATTGTGGAACATAGAGAACTTCAACTCATCCGGCCCGGCGACAATAACATCAATAAGCTGAAAAGACGTATAGTTTGTTATCGTAATCTTTCCTAAAAGGCTGGGATTACATTTATAACATACATCGCTCTCCCAGGACCCCGTAAAAAGAAAAAACGAAATCAGAATGACCAATCCCATGACCAATCTTTGATACTTCATAAATTGCCTCTCTTTTTGAAACCGGTTCAAGAATTTTTATACTACTACCTTACTAAGAATAATACTGAAAAATAATTCTATTATCAACCGATTACCTTGACCATCAGAAAGTGGGCGATAGAATCACCAGTGCTTGAA
>DBOL01000001.1:39902-92154 GCA_002299555.1 Candidatus Aminicenantes bacterium UBA647 | reverse complement strand
CCAGTGCTTGAAGAGAGTGTGACAAGGCCTGCTGAAATAATAATCAACAGGCCTCTGATTCTTTACTATTTTTTCTCTTCTTCTATGATCGGTTTTTTTATGGGGATAAATCTTTTCTTCACAGGAGGTTTCATCAGAATTTTTCTGGTTGCGATCCATGTCCCGCCATCCGGCCCGTTCTTAAAAGTTCCTGACATTTTATCCTTGTTTATAAATTTTCCCGTGGAATTTGTCGGAAATGTAGTTCCGGGAGTAACATTTGGCGGATTTTCATTAAATGTGACATTCTTCCCTGACACGGTATATGTCCCTATCCATTCATGTCCATGGGTCTTTTGTATTCCCTTGAAAGTTCCGGCTGTTTTTGTACCTGTAAAAGTAAATGCCCACTCCCAGGTAGGTGGTTCCATGGTCCAGGTCAGCATGAGTTTCCACTTCCCCCGGATATCAAACATCATTACTGGCACTCTGTTCTTCATGATAAGCTGTTTCTGTGACAGATCCTGTTTCCTCTCTTCTCCAAACTGAAGTGTTGTCATTGAGAAAACCATTGTTAAAATTGAAAATATAACAACTAAGTTAGTAAATTTTTTCATCATTCCTCCTAAGGTTTCTGAATACTCTATATAAAACTATTCATAGAAAAATCTCAAAAAAAAATAAAATTATATAAATATATCTGAAACAGGAATAGAATTATACCGATCTAATTCAGGGAGCAGGCATATGGATTAAGGGTGAATGGTTCTTCGCCCCTAAATTATATTAATCCGCAAATCCCATGACCTTTGGATCTTTTGTATTTGTGACATAAATATCCAGATGGCCGTGTCCTTTGATCTTTATACGGAATGCAGTATAGGGAGGGAAAACTTTCGAATCCAGTTTTGTTGCTTCTTCCGTTACACCGGCGGAATATTCTGGAACATCCCTTTTCCCTTTTGATTCAAGAGCTTTTTTATGAAATCCGAATACCTCTTCTTTCGTCTTTAATACTTTTTTGAGATCAAGAGTGAATGGAATAGTGATAAGCGCATCGGCTCCTTTGATATCACCGCTGGTTAACTTCACAAAATAATCAATAGCAATTTTTTTCTGAATTTCAAGATCCGATTCACCTGCAATAAGTGAAATTGAAAATATTATTACCAAACAAATAATTCCGATCAGATATCTTTTCATGATTCCTCCTTTAATAACACCAACCCTGTCCAGTTTGACACTTAGATATTGGGAATGCAATTTAATTAATATTTTTAACAATAAGGATTATAGAGATCAAGAGACAGGAGATGGGAGGTAGCAGGTAGAAGTGCTTCCACTATTAAAATTAAATTTGCCCTCATTAATGTAAAGCCTCCTTACTCCTATCTTCTATCTCCTATTTTCTGAGATCATAAATTATAAATCCTTCTCTTTCACCAAATAGTTTAAAATTATCTTTTAGGAATTTTTGAAGATCGGGCTGCTGTTCCCAGGAAACAAGATCGGTAATTATGAAAAATTTCGGTTTTTGTGGAGCAAATTTTGAATTATACAACTCTTCAGATGAAAGTATTGTTCTTCCCCGCAATCTTTTGAAATCAAAATCTTCCTGAGTCGGCCATGCTCTGCCGAATATCTTTCCATAATACATGGCAGCATTTCCGTATGATCTGGAGAGGAGTATATTGTTAATCCCGTGTCCGGTCAACTCACCGGCCTCAAACGAATTTCCCCAGATGTTGGGATCTGAAGTATTATTAGAGAAATATGATCCCTGCTCCCCAACCAGGAAATATGCAGGTGAATACTCTCTCATCTGATGGGCCCAATTAGCAAATGTGTACTGATGATAGATGGAAAACATAACTCCGGCAAATAGAAGAGAGAAGACAAAACCAAGTTTTAACTTTTTCCTACTCTCCTCTTTATCAATTAAATACCCGGCCTGCCCGAGCATAAGAGCAATTATAGGAAACAATGCAACCTGATAATAGTCATTAGTTGCTGCTGGATAACTGAATATCAGGGCATAAAGGATATAACCGAGGAAAAGACCTCCGAGTATGAATTTCACCTCTTTTTTCCTGATCGTGAAGAAGAGTGCAATACCGATCAGGAACGGGATTACCCCTGTCACCTTTGCTATTTGAGTAAGCCATCCGACCCAGAAAAATGGAGTTAGAAGTAATTCAGGAGAGATGATCGAAGCAAGTGATACCTGCATAGTCTTATTCCAGAAAATATTATATATATAGAATGATGTTCCGAGTGAGAGAAATATCGTATAGAACCAGGCTGTCCTCAAATTGAACAAATATTTTTTCAGCCCATATTTATTTACTCCGAGAAATATAAGTAATCCCAGAAGAGGAAAAATTATTGTTACCTTGATCAGCACCGCAAAGCCGGACAGAAAAACTGCCGAGTAAAAATAGTCCCCTTTATCTGACCTGGAATCTTTAATGATCTGAAGAACACCCCACAGGAAGAACATGATCAACAATGATTCCGGCTGGACACTTTGACTGATATTTATTCCGAACGGGAAGAACAGATAGAATATTACTGATATCAATGCACCTGTGCCACCGAACAAAAGGAGGCCAATCTTATACAGGATGACCGCACCTAAAAGCCAGTAAAGGATCGACATCATTCTGGGAATAACAAGATCCTCTTTGCCGGCCATCCGGTACATCTGATAGATCAGCTTCTCATTGATCCGGGGATCTATCCTCTCATTGAAATTCTGGAACATTACCGAAGGGATCCTTGCAATATCATCCCTGTGTTCATCTGTATTAAGGTAGAATGAGCGTGCAAGTAGGGCTGTTTGATATTGTCGGGTTGAATGAAAGTTGATCGGATGGATCTTTATTCCGGGGATCCTTATAATGAATGCGGCGGCCATAAGGATAAGCAGAATTATCGATCTGTTCCTGGCGGTTTTATCAACTGGTTTTTTATCATCACTATATAGAGTTTGCATTAGTTTATACTATCTCTTATCCGACCAGATGACAAGACAATTTTAACTGTTGGGGTGAACCCGGGTCAGCCCCTGCCATCTTTTCGGAAAATAAACTTTTTTGTTGACACAGCCGTATTACTGTATTAACATATTGATACAGTGAAATAAAATGATATTAAAGGAGATCTCAGTCAACTTCAGATCGCCCGTACCAGTGTATGAACAGATCAAGAGAAATATAAAGCATATAATTGCAAAAGATCTCCTTAAAATAAACGACCCTCTTCCATCTTTAAGGGAATTGTCCTCATTTCTTAAGATAAATCCTAATACAGTTGCAAGAGCTTATCGCGAACTTCAGCAGGAAAAAATAATAGACGGAAGGCCGGGAAAAGGATTCTGGGCATCTTCAAAAAAACCGTCAGGAAAAGAAAAAATAGTATTGCTTGAGGATGAATTTAACAAATTTATCGAAAAAGCGGTAGACATGGGGATCTCTCCTGAATCTGTGAAAGAGATGATCTCGAAATACTTCAGGGAGGAGAAATGATAAGGGTAAAGAACTACTCCTTTAAATATGGAAAGAAATCAATTCTGCAGAACCTCAATATATATTTTGAAAAAGGGGAAACAACCATCCTCGCAGGACCGAACGGTGCAGGAAAAACGACACTCCTGAGATCGATCTGCGGAATACTCAGATCGGGGGAAGGGAAGATTGCCCTCGACAAATATATGACATATCACAATATCAGAAGAAAAATTGCTTATATCCCATCCTCGCTCAGTTTATATGAAAACATGAAACTATCAGAAGCGATCCTGGTACATTCCTCTTTTTACAATGGATATGAATTCAATAATATTTCCGGTTATGACTTTGACATGAAACAGAAGGTCAGTTCCCTCTCCAGGGGAGAGCGGACTCTGTTCTACCTCTCACTTGTTCTGGGTACTGACCCCCAATTTCTCCTCATTGATGATGTCATTCATTTCCTTGACCCCCATCTACGCGACCTCTTCAGAATGTCGATCCAGAAAAAGATCGAAAATTCAAAACTCGGGATAATAATTGCCACTCAGGATGCACTGGACATCGAAGGCCTTGTAGACAGGATAGTCATATTAAACAAAGGTGTTATTATTGAAGACTCCTCCCTTGAGAAAGTAAGGAGCAGATGTGTCAGGGTTTTTTCCAAAGAAGAATTGAAGGACCATCCGGTCATTTTCTCCAGAGAGTGGGAGGGGATGAAAGAACAATATATATATCCTTATAATAAAAAAGATAATGATGATTTTGATGTTGAATATCTCCAGCTTTCTGAAATATTGAGAGCATTTATCGGAGGTGAATATGATCAGAATTGAATTAAAACAAGTATTTAAAGAGGGGCTGATAATATTCCTGATCATTGCAGCTCTTTTCATTGCAATTCTTAATACTGATAAAGATGTCTACATTGCCCCTGCGATCGAGCTCTTCCTGCTCCTCTATGCATCCTTCTCGGGATGGTCAATATTCAACAGGGAAAGAGAAGAAGGAGCGTTGGAATATATGCTGTCCCTTCCCGTCTCGAGGCCGAAACTGCTTTTAATAAAATTCACTCCGAGGATATTCCTGCTGACATTTGTCTTCCTGGTTTATTGCTGCCTTAATAGTATCTTCAGCCTCCCTGCAATCCTTAATATTCCCGATTTCTCCGTATTCTTTTTTATATTCTTCCTGGTGTCTGCATCCTTCTCGATCAGCCTCAGAAGTTTTATCGGAACATTTTTTCTCACTGCAATACTATCAAGCGGGTTAACTTTCTTTGATCACATATTCTCAAGCGGGACAGTGAGCTCGGAGACGATATTGAGATCCAACCTGATACTCCTTGCATTCCCTATCCTGTTTTTCATATTCTTTTTTAAATTTGACCTGAAGCCATTATTGAAATTCAACCTCCGCTTCATCGGCTATTCATCATTGATAATAATCCTTATGATATCGGTCAGGTTCTTCCAGATAGAAAAGAACTGGTGTTACCACCTGATGACGAACGAAGGAAGCATATACCGGATGTCTACAAGGGGGATCCAGTTCATAGATGAGGGTAAGATCTTCAGAAAAGGGAGATGTTTCTGGCCGCTGACCGAGCAGGGAAACTTCCTCTATCTTCAGAACCACCGGGCACGGAAAAATGAGAATAAGGATATTTTCATCTTTGATAAAAAAAATATCACCCTGGATACATTTCATAAGACAGAGAAAGAGTGGTGGACGGTATTTACAAGGCCACTTGATACCGCCCCTGTTCTATCCGGTGAAATGTTCTTCCTGCAGAGAAAAAGAAAGGAGGGAAGCTACAGGATAACATCCCTTCTTGGAAATAAGATTAAAAGATATCCGCTTAATACTGAAGAGATCAACAAAAAGATATATCTTTTCCATGCATCTCATTCACCCCTTAGATTTTTGCTCAGGAATGGCCGAAGTGTGTTCATATATAAACCTGATGGTAATTTGGAAAAAATGATAAACGCTAATGCAGTTTCCGTATGGGGGAACAAACTTCTGATATTTTATAAAGGGAATATGACCCTTTATGAACTGAATGATGAAATAACTACAATATTTGAAAAGCCCGGAAAATACAGGAAAGTATTGAGAAGATTCGGTTCTGAAGTTCAGAAGATGGTTGTTTTCAGAAGTGGCAGAGATTCGTTCATATACAGATTTGAGGATGGCAGCACAATCAAAAAGAAAGTGAGCAGGAACCTTTTCCATTATAAGGTTATCAACAATAAATTCTACCTTATTTATCTGACTGCGGAAGGCATAGCTGCAGATATATATGAGGGAGAAGAACTTATCGGGCATGAATCGTGGGAGACCGGGCTGACTGGTTACAGACGCGTCCTGGTCTTTGAAAAAGGGATTGTAGTGTCAAACGGTAAGGAGTACGAAAAACACTTATTTAAAAATTTAAACTAAACTAAATCTTTTTTTGGAGAAAAAACATGGCACATTTTAACGGTAGAGGTTTGCATAAAAAAGTTGGGAAAAGGGAGGTGTAAGATGAAAAAGGTAATTTATTTCTTATTGTTAGTTCTCTTTGTCCTGTTCTCCTGGTTACACAAAGACCAGGGTAGCGACGACACTTCCAGGCAGGAGAAGAGTTACCAGATCGTGAAAATAAATTAAAGGAGAATAATATGAACAGAATGAAAAAATTGTTATTTTTTGTTGTCTGTATTTTGTTTGTTTTTGGAAGCATTACAGCAGGAAGTATAGTTGACCTTGTTGAGAAGGGAGATATTGATACTGTAATGAAGATGGTGAAAAAGGATAAAGCCCTAATCAAAGCAAAGAATGCGAGGGGCAGATCCCTTATCCATATAGCATCATCAAAAGGACATCTTAATATTGTAAAATTCCTGGTTAAAAATGGGGAAGATGTGAATCTTGAAGAGGAGAGTCATCGCCTCAGGCCCCTGAACTTTGCATCACAGCTGGGACATCTGGAGGTTGTAAAATTCCTTCTGGAAAAAGGTGCCGACCTTCATGCAAGGGAAAAGGATAATGAGACTGCTTTGTCTTATGCAGTTTCAAGCAACAGCCTTGACACTGTAAAGTATCTTGTGAAAAAAGGGCTCAAGATAAATGACATGAAAAGTAATAGAAAGGTTCCCCCCATCTATTATGCTGTCTCAGGACGAGAACCTAACATAGATATTGTTAAATATCTTATCTCGAAAGGGGCAAAAGTATCCGGGGCTGGAGAGAACGGATGGACAATGCTTCACAATACCGCCTGGAGAGGGAAGAAAGAGATGATAGAACTGCTTATCAAATCCGGAATCTCCCCTAATGTCAAATCTAACACAGGAGTTACTCCACTCCATGGCGCATCTTCAACTGGAAATTTCGAAGCAATTGAGGCCTTTCTCAAAAATGGAGCCGATCCGAACGCAATTGATGACAAAGGGAATTCGTCTCTCTCAAATGCTGTATCATCCGGCCACGTCAAGGCAGTTGCCATTTTGTTAAAGAGCAAAGCTGACCCGAACGGGAAACTGGAGTTTATGGGAGTTTCACCACTACATATCGCAGCATCGAAAGGTTATGGAAAGATCGGAGCAATGCTTCTCAAATCAGGAGCAGATTTTAAAGCTCTTGATGATTCAGGGAACACTCCTCTATTCTATGCCTGCAGGTATAAGAACAAACTGATGGCTAAGATCCTTCTTAAAAGCGGAGCTGAGAAAGAGGATATTCTCAGCATCTTCAAAAAGAAGAGCCCGGCTCATAAACAATTAAAGAAAGGAACAGCTTTAATATGGTACACCGGACATAGCGGATGGGCGATTAAGACCGAGCAAAATCTTCTCATTTTCGATTACTGGAAAAGAAATGCTCTCTCAGACACTCCCTCATTAATGAATGGTGCAATTAACCCGGAGGAGATAAAGGACCTGAACGTTTCTGTTTTCATATCTCATGATCACGGAGACCATTATATGCCTTCAGTATTCGACTGGAAGGACAAGATCGAAAAAATCAATTATTATACAGGGTTCGAACCAAAGGACAAGAGTGGATATAAATTTCTGAAACCTCAAAAAACATGGAAGCTTGACGGGATGGAAGTGACTACAATAGAATCGACCGATACCGGAGTAGCTTTCCTCATTAATGTTGACGGCCTGGTTATTTATCACTCCGGAGACCATGCTAATATGAAAAGAGATATGTCGGGGAAGTTTAAACCTTCCACTGATCACCTTGTCAGCCTGGGACTTACACCGGACCTCTATTTTGCACCAGTCTCGGGATGTAATTTCAGGGACAAAGTGAGTCTGAAGCAGGGTGTTTACTACACGATCAAAAAAATGAGCCCAAAGGCTGTGTTTCCGATGCATGGCGGATCGAACTCTAAAAGTTATATCGACTTTGCAAAAGCAGCTAAGAAGGATGGGATAAAAACTCCATTTTATTATCCGTTAGCTGAGGGTGACTGGTTCTTCTACAAAGGTGGGAAAGTTAAGAGTATAAATAAACTAAAACTCATAGCAAAAGATGTAAAGAAGAAAAAGAAAAAAAATTGCGAACCCGGATGTAAATAAGACTAAATCAAAGAAGATGGGTGGATGAGGGGATGGGTTGAACTCAACCTCTCAACTACTCATCCTCTCAACCTCATATTAATCTCTATAGAACTTATCCTTTTGATTCAACGATCCACTTGATAACTGTGTTGATCAGGACTCTCTTCTTTATCGGCTTGCTTAGATAATCATCAAGTCCAAGGCCAATATATTTCTCTCTGTCACCTTTCATTGCATTCGCTGTGAGTGCAATCACAGGGACATCTTTTTGTGAAGTTCCCCTTATCTCTCTTGTTACTTCAACTCCATCCTTACCCGGCATTTGAATGTCCATTAAAATAACATCAAATTCCCTGTCATTTATCGATCTTATCGCTTCAACTCCGTTGATTGCAGTTACAACTTCAAACCCCTCTTTCTTTAATGTATATTCAAGCAACATCCTGTTAACACTATTGTCTTCAACAACCAGAATTGAATACGCCGACAGATCGGCATCGGGACCGGGAATAATCTGGGTTTTCTCTTCCTCTTCACTACCTGAATCAGCCATTCCAAAATTGACCGAGAAACAGAACCGTGAACCTTTTCCCAGATCACTTTCCACATCCAGTGTTCCCCCCATCATCTCTACAAGCCTGGAAATTATAGCAAGTCCAAGTCCTGTCCCTTCATACTTCCGGGACAATGCTGAATCTATTTGTGAGAATGACTTGAACAACTTATCTGTATCATCCTTCGATATACCGATACCTGTATCACTTATGGCAAATTCCACAGACACCCATGGATCAAGTTCTTTTCTCAATTTAATACTAAGTTCGATCTCTCCCTCTTCCGTGAACTTAGCTGCATTATTGAGGAGATTTCTCAGTATCTGCCTTAGTCTTTCCGGATCACCACTAAGGTATTTGGGGACACTCTTATCAATACTTATTTTTAGTTTTACTCTTTTCCCTTTTATCCATATCTTTGTAGTTTTTTCTATTTTTGATAGAAGTTTCTTCAATTCAAAATTCTTTTTTTCCATGATAACTTTACCCGCTTCAATTTTTGAAAAATCCAGAATTTCATCGATCAGGTAGAGAAGAGATTCCCCTGAGTTCTTAATAATATCAATATATTCTTTCTGCTTTTTATCTAAATCTGATACTTCAAGCAATTCAGAGAACCCTAAAATAGCTGTCATCGGAGTTCTTATTTCATGGGACATATTGGCCAGAAATTCACTTTTTGACTGATTGGCTTTTTCTGCATCCTCTTTAGTATTTTGAAGAACGATGTCTGCCTCTTTTCTCTCTGTTATATCACTGCAGGTAATAAAGTATGTCGAGTTCCCCTCTCTATCCCCACGCAGGTAAACCATGGAACAGTCAACATACAGATCTGATCCATCTCTTTTTCTTCCATGGAATTCAATCCTCCCTTTCAACTCCATTTCAACTGTCCTCATCTGCTTCTCATAATCTCGCAGAGCATCAGCATGGAAAAAAATGCTGAATTTGAGTCTCTCTAATTCTTCAATTGAATATCCGAAGATCTTTTCCGTAACAGGATTCGCTGTTATGATATTTTTTTTATGATCAAGAATAAGGATCGAATCCAGTGCAGATTCGAAAAGGTGTTGAAACCGTTTCCTACCCTCCTTTATCTTGATCTCCGATTCCCTTCTCTTGTGGAGTTCTCTTATGGAATTAATTACAAGAAGTTCAGTGATCAGAAGGAAAAAAAGTATTAATGAAGCGTATAGATAATTGACTCTCAGATCAGGGAGATAAAAAGTAAACAATTTCCAACCCTCAATTTCCAGATCAACTTCACTTGTAAAATGGTTCTCTCTCTTGAATACTACTTTGCCACTTTTTATATCATAGGGGAATTTCCCTATGCCGAACCTTCCTAATTGTTGTGATCCTTTTATCTCACCTCTTCTTTCAACAGAGATCCTCTTTGTAGCACTGAAAAGCCATTTTTTTACAGGAGAGGAAAAAATGATCCCGTCAGGTGATATCATACCTCCGGTCAAACCTGAGCGTCTTATGATCTCATCAATACTATTCAGATCGAATTTAACTGTAACTACACCAGTAACTTTCCTTTTGATCCTGACCGGAAAACCGAAATACATTCCCCTCTCACCCGTTGTTACCCCCACTGCAGTATAGAACGAATTCTTCCCCTTCATTGCATCTTTGAAATATGGCCTGAACTTGTAATTATTTCTCAGCAGAGTTTTAGTACCATCATATGTTGAACTGCCAATAACATCTCCGGAAGAATCCATTTGATACAATAGCGATGCTCCGATGATCAGTTTTATGCTGGTAAGATTAGCTGTCAATATTTCTTTGGCGGGAAATTGTTTTCCCGAACTTACCTCCACTATCTGCTTGATAGTTGATATAGACCTTATTAGATCCAGTTTTTTTTTATAATAATCATTAATTCTGGAGGCAATCTCCTGAGTCCGTTCCAGTTGAATGTTCTTCTCATTATTTATGTGATTTGTTCTGAAGAACATTACAATGATAACCAGGATCAATAAGTTGATCACTATGACCAGCGGAGTGAAAGTTTTTTTTAAAGAGATATCTTTGAACATATTGGACAATTATTATATTTGAACTAATTATTGTCAAGAGTTAGAGATCATATGTAAACCAGGACTATTGTAAATTATAGTTTATTTTCTAAATCGTGTGTAGATCCAGTCAAATATTCCTGTCAGAGTTATAAGGATGAACAGGAATGACCCTAAAGGAATTATCAGTATATACCACTCTCCTATCAAGTCCTTAAATATCCTCCCATTATGAAGTTCGAACATATAGTTCCATAATGGCAACCTGTTATCATTTCTGATCTCTGCCGGCAACGCGAATCTCCCTTTCAACTCCGCCCCTTTTACGGGAACAATCCCCTGCTTAAAAGCAGTAATGAACTCCTCACCCTCCGGAGTTCTGAAATATCCTGATATCATTTTATCAGCAGGACGAACCGGTGAAACAAATCTCACCATTTTCCCGGAAAGAACATTAACAGCCCTACCATCCCCGGGAATATGAAACAGGCCGTTGAATGACCCAACAATAAAGCCACCATCAGGGTATTCTTCAAATACAGTTGCACCCATAACAAAAACAAGAACCGGAATCCTTATTTTCCTGAATTCACCTGTCATTGTTTTATCCCCTTCCCATATACCGTCTTCAGCCTCTATCAGAACTTTCCCCTTATCCTTCAGGTAAAGAGCACTATGGATCTTCTTGTCCCATGGATTATCAGGGTAAGGGCCGGGATAAAGAGAAACATCAATATCACCTCGTGCGATAACAGCCAGAAAAGGGGGCCTCATAAAAAATGCAGTTATTCCTATCAGGAGAAGTACAGCAGCCAGCCAAATTCCAAGTTTAAGATGATATTTGTAAAAAAAATTAAGAGAAGATTTTTTGCCAGCAGATTTTTCCTTCTTTCTTTTCCACTTCGAAGGGACATACCACATATAAAAAGCAGAAATGCTCAGGAAAATTAACACCAGCCCTATTACGTCGAAGAATATCCTGCCTGCCAACCCCCATGCATGCCCGCCATGAAGATCGAAGAAGAGACGGACAAGAGAAACTTTATCTGCCTTTTCCTCACCCTCTTTCTTCAGGTCAATTTTACTGAAGTTATAAGATGTGGATACAATAGATGTTTTCCAAACTTCTGACTTGGTGAAAATAACCAATCTGTCATCAATTCTGAGGATCTTTTTTACTTCCGTATTACCATTTTCAGGAAAGATCTTTTCCCAATTTTCTGCTATGGTATCACAGGTCCAAACACCACCAAAAGAAGCAGCAAAAAGTTTTGGATCTTCATCATCTTCTTCCAGAAGGAGAATATCATTCACTTTTCCATAATAAAGTGAACCGGTGTAACCATCAGACATTTTTTTGAATGTCATTCCTCCGTCAACCGTTTTCCAAACACCTTTCTTCCCGCCAATAAAAGCTGTATCCTTGTCTCCTTTCAGGTAAAGCATTTCGATCAGGGAACTTCTATTCCAGTTCTCTGTTTTATACTGGGATGGTACCATCCAACCAGGTACAGAAATCCCGGAAACCAGGCCCGGATGGTTCATGATGATCCCTGATATCGAAGACCAGATCAGGAATAGAATTATGAACAATCCAATATATTTATGTAAAAATTTTGATTTATTGAATATCCACTTCACTATTTTCATCAGAAAATTATATATTTGATCCCAATATGTGTCAATTAAAAGCACTTTCGTTTTGTCATACTAATGTCATTGAGAAAATAAATGTTTCATTTTTTAGAGGAAAAGGGATATAATGGAACGTAATGAATTCTTTGATCAGGAGCATCCTGTATGTGTTATCTTTTCCTGTTTTCAGCAGGATATACGGTAGAATTACAAGATTACAAAGGCCAAAATTTATAGTCAGATTCATAATTGACTTATTCATTGATACATACAAGATATCCATGGATGATTATGAAGGAGATGTATGCGACTATAACTCCCTTGCTGAAGTGTTTATCCGGAAACTTGACCCGAAAAAGAGACCGCTAACAGGAGATAGCAAGGCACTCCTCTCACCTGCAGATGGTGTGATATCATCGATCGAGCTTGCAGATTCCAATAAAGTGATCCAGGCAAAAGGAATCGATTACGACCTTACAGAATTCCTTAATCTGGAATTGGATCTTAATAAGAAATGGTATATCACTACTATCTATCTATCTCCCATGGACTACCACAGGTACCATTTCCCTCTCGGAGGGATAGTAAAAAAATATTGCCATATGAGAGGGCATCTGTATCCTGTTAACAACCTCGGCTTAAAAAACATTAAAAAGCTGTTTGTAAAGAATGAAAGGATAGTTCTTGACATGGAATATAATGATTCTCCTGTATACATTGCAGCAGTCGGAGCAACTTTTGTCGGAAGTATTAAAATGGAATTCATCGAAAAACACAAAAGAGATAACCGGTGGAAGGAGATATCGTTCACTACTGAACAGATGGATGAAATGGGACGGTTTGAACTCGGTTCAACAATAATTATGGTAACTCCGGAAACCCTCGGCGTTCCCCTGAAAGGAATCGTTGGTAAACATGTCAAAACAGGAGAGAAACTCTTCAATCTTATTTGATCATCCGATCAGATATGGATTGAGAATCCTCCGGCCTCACCCACCGCTTCCCAGACATTTTCACTCAGAGTCGGATGAATAAAGACAAGATCTCTGAACTCATCTGTTTTCAATCCCTTTGAAACAGCATAAGTAAGAAGAGGAAGAAGCTCTCCGGCTTCAGCTCCCAGAATATGAGCTCCCAGAAGGACATTATCAATACCTGTGATCACTTTTACCATCCCTGTCTTCTCATCGACAGCATTTGACCTTGATCCGGCAGAATAAGGAAATCTTCCTGCCTTGTATTTGATCCCCTTTTTTATTGCATCTTCTTCGGTAAAACCGACAGAAGCCAGCTCCGGGAAAGTAAAAACCGCTCCCGGAATTGTCATCTCATGAATCTCTTTTCCATCAAGGATATGGTCTACAATTGCAATAGCCTGATGGGAAGCTTTGTGGGCAAGTAGCGGATGTCCGATGACATCTCCACATGCATATATCCCCTCAACTCCGGTTTTAAGGTTTTTACCTGTTTTAATAAATCCCTTTTTGTCCAGTTCGATCCTGATCTCAGGAGAGAATACCCCGGATGTGTTCGGGACTCTTCCAACTGAAAGGAGTACTTTTGAGAAACTCTGTTCCGTCTCCCCTTTCTCATCTTTTACCTTGAATGATATCTTCCCCTTCTGCCTGTCGATCGAAGGGTCAGATACAGAAGTGGACGTAAGGACTTTAATCCTGCTCTTTCTCAATTCTCCTGCGAGTATGTCAGAAAGTTCTTTATCACTTCCAGGAATGATCTGGTCCATTATCTCAACTATCGTAACATCGGAACCGAGATAACTATATATGACTCCCATCTCAACTCCGATCGCACCCGCCCCTATTACAAGGAGTTTTTCAGGCACATCTTTAATAAGCAATGCTTCATCAGAACTTACAATAAACTCATTATCAAATTTTAAATGGGGCAATTGAGCCGGAGACGATCCGGTTGCGATCACTATATTCTTTGACCTATACGTTTCTCCATTATCAACTTCAACAATACCAGGGGCAACTATCCTGCCGTTCCCTTCTAAAAGATCAACATTATTTTCACCCAACAGGTAATTTATCCCTTTAGTAAGCTTGGAGACAACCCTCTCTTTCTGTTTCAACATTCCCTGAATATCAACTTCAAATCCCTCTATTTTAACTCCAAGCTTTTTGGCACTCTTCAACCCTTTAATGATCTTAACAGAATTGAGAAGGCTTTTCGTGGGAATACACCCTGAATGAAGACAAGTTCCACCCGGCAGAGCTTTTTCCACAACTGCTGTCTTCAATCCCCGCTTCCCGGCTGATATAGCACCTTCGTAACCTGCCGGACCACCACCTAAGAATAAGATATCGTACATTAACTTTCCCCTTCTAAGAAATTAGTTCCTTCATTTTTTTTACTGCATTTTCAAGGCCGATAAAAGCAGCATTGCCAATTATAGAGTGACCGATATTCAACTCCTCAATCTCCTCGATTAACGCTATCGGGGCTATATTCCGGTAGGTCAGTCCATGACCTGCATAGATTCTAAAATTAAGTTTTTTCGCATATTGAACCGATTTCTTTATCTTTTCGATCTCGATCGTACCAAAGCTTGTCTTCGAGTTCTTTGCATATTCTCCGGTATTCAATTCGATCATTTTGATACCCATCCTGTGACAAACTTTGATCTGATCTATATCAGGATCAATAAATACCGAAACTTCCAGCCCTGCAGCCTTCAGGTTTCCTGCCACCTCTTCAACCTTATCACCGAACATAAGCATATCGAGTCCGCCTGTTGTAGTCACTTCCTCAGCACTTTCAGGCACCAGCGTACATGTGTCCGGCTTATACTTAAGAGCGATCTTCACCATATCCATCGAAACAGCCATCTCAAGATTAAGTTTTGTCTTAACTATCTTTCTTAAGAGTTCCAGATCTTTTTCCTGGATATGACGTCTATCCTGACGCATATGGATCGTAATCCCATCTGCTCCCGCCAGTTCAGCCAGAACGGCAGCATATACCGGGTCAGGCTCGTCTGTCATCCTGGCCTGCCTCAGAGTTGCAATATGATCAATATTTACTCCTAATCTCATGTCTATTCTCCTATCTCAGAGATCAAAAAATTCTCAAAGATCTCCAGGTTTTTATTTATTACATTCTCATCTTCTGATTCGATCATAAGTCTTATCTTTTTTTCAGTCCCGGAATATCGGATGAGGATACGGGAATTAACACTATGTTCCTTGTTAAACTTTTCTATCATTATTTTGAGGTCGACCCAACTATCAAGTGGACGTTTATCTCTTATTTTTATACTTTTTATAATTTGAGGAAAAGGTTTGTAAAGTTCTGAAGCTTCTGAAACATTAAGATCAAGGAAGGCGAGGGCCTTTAGAAAAAGGAGTGATGTAATTATACCGTCTCCCGTTTTTTGTATTGCACTGTAAATGATGTGTCCTGATTGTTCTCCCCCGAGTACAGCAGATCTTTTTTTCATCTCTTCATAAACATGCCTGTCACCAACATCACTTCTGAAAAAACTGATCCCGGATCTCCCGACCAGTCTCTCAAGTGCCAGATTCGACATTGTTGTTCCCACAATTGCAGGGTGATAATCAGGGTCACTTTCCTTCAGAAATTTTGAGATTATATAAAGAATAAAATCTCCATCCAGATCTTTACCGGAATCGTCTATCATAAGCACTCTGTCCCCATCACCATCAAATGCTACCCCCAATTGACCTTTGCCGGAAATAATGTGTCCCCTCAGAAAGCCGGGTTCCATAGAACCGCAACCTGAATTAATGTTCCTCCCATCCGGTGTTATATTAAAAAGAGTATGGTTTATACCGAGCTTCGAATAAACAGCTGATGCCGCTTTCGAGACAGCCCCGTTAGCACAATCGAGAAGAATTTCTGATACATCAGACCTTATTCCTGAAAATTCGGATACTACGAAATTTACATAATTCTCCAATCCGTCAAAAGGAATGATATCATCTTTGCTGCCATGGATATCAAAAGAATCACTTGAGTAGAATATTTCTTCGACCCTGTTCTGAGTTTCATCAGGTAACTTCTCTCCATCCGGACCAAACAATTTTATTCCGTTATCTGACCAGACATTATGTGAAGCTGTTATCATTATTCCCAGATCGAAAGGACCTGTTGCAACATTGTAGGATAATGCGGGAGTGGGAACTACACCTGTACTGAAAATCTCTGCACTGCTATCGATCCCTTCACATATCAATCCTTCAATTTCCGGCCCCGACTTCCTTGTATCCATCCCTGTCAAAATCCTGACAGGTCCCATGCATGCTGTTATGGACGATCCGATCCTTTTTATAGAATTGGGATCAAGTGGAAACTTTCCGAATTCAGACCTTATCCCGTCAGTACCGAACAAAGCCTCATTGCTTCTTTTTTTCATTAATATTATTTACTTTCAGAGTCACTTCAATACTATCATATCCCTCAAATCTGAGAATTTCCTCTCTCTTTTCAAGTGATATTTTAATGACTGAGTTTTCAGTGATATCTGAAAGGTTAATCTTATCACTACCGTAAACTGTATTGATGTTTTTTATCTCCGACTTATATCCGAATATTTTCACTTTTTCCGGATTTATCTTCCTTTCAACAAGTACAACACCTCTCGGAAGTCTCCCGGTATACAATACCCGCACCGGAACCTCCTTTGAATAGAACTCTCTGACTATAACTTCAAATATCTTCGGATTGATCGAAATTATTTCAACATCTTCAGGAAAAGTAAGATGATCTTCCGTAAACATTGTCAACTTCATACTCTCTTTTACATCATTCAGATCAACACTTATATGAAAGTCCTTTTCACTTATTTTCCCTATCTCTTCTGCAGTACCCCTGACCATGATCCTCAGGGTATCAGGTCTGTTCTGTACATCGATCATTT
Organism: Candidatus Aminicenantes bacterium UBA647; assembly: GCA_002299555.1. GTDB lineage: Bacteria > Acidobacteriota > Aminicenantia > UBA2199 > UBA2199 > UBA647. The sequence continues at coordinate 74,988 of DBOL01000001.1, read as the reverse complement.
CTGAAACATTAGAATGTTCAATATTAATAATGAAATTCTTTTCAAGATAGGTTCTCTCTCTTCCGGAGATAAGTATCCAAACTGAAATTGCCAGGAGAAAAGCCGTTAATTTAAGGCCCTTATTGTTCATTACAATATCTCTAAAATTCATATTTACCTACAGTCTATAAGTTTTAAGTCTGCTTCTGAGCCCTTCTCTGTCTAACCCTCTTATCAACTCTCCATTAACTGCCATAGATATTTTCCCGGTCTCCTCTGAGACAATTACTGCTACACAATCTGTTTGTTGAGTTATTCCCATTGCTGCCAGATGTCTGGTACCGCTTGGTGAAAGTTCAAGTAAAGGAGGGAGTTGAAAAAAACACTTTGCCATTGTGATCTTATCTCCGCTTATTACAACTGCACCATCATGCAATGGTGATCCCGGAGTAAATATTGTCAGCAGAATATCCTTGTTGACCTCTGTATTGATCGGAACCGGCTTATTTACATAATTACTTATCTTGTTCTCTCTCTCTATTGCAATCAGAGCTCCTATCTTGGAAAGAGACAATGCAACAGCAGTATTCACTATCACATCCGAAACCTCAGACTTTTGATCAAGATTGTACTTGGTCTTAATCCTGCTGCCTATCTCCGCAAGAACCTTCCTCAACTCATCCTGGAAAAGAACTATGATCGCAATGATCAGATATGTCAGAAAGTTATCTATAATAAAGGAGAAAGCTGTGAGTTTAAGCAAGCTTGCAATCATGGCAAAAACACCAATCAGTGCCAGCCCTATCGCCATCTGGTAAGACTTTGTACCTTTTATAAGAAGGAGAATGTAATAGAAGATGATGAAAAGGAAAACTATGTCAATAATATCACTGATTCCGAATTTCGAAAATGCATTTGCGATATTCTCAAAAATCATTGATCAATAGTTTTTTTCTTGTCCGTTTTTTTTACAGTTTTTTTTACCGTCTTTTTTACCGTCTTTTTTTTACCCTTTCCGTTACCGATGATCTCATGTATCTCATCTGCAGAAAGTGCCTCTTTTTCAAGAAGAAGCAGTGCTATTTTTTTAAGTTTATCCTTGTTTGCAAGGAGAGTTTTCTCTGCGTTTTTATAAGCTGCATCCAGTATTTTCTTTATCTCTAAATCTATCTTTCTTGAGGTATCCTCTGAATATTCAGCATGTGACATCATATCCCGTCCCAGAAAGATCATGTCGGTCTGATTTGAAAAACTGACAGGCCCGAGACCTGACATACCCCATTCACATACCATCTTTCTTGCTATCGAAGATGCTCTCTCAAAGTCGTTACCAGCCCCGGATGTAATAATATTCAGGAAGATTTTCTCACTTATTCTCCCCGCCATAAGAACTGAGAGCTGAGCCATAAGATATTCTTTGGAATATGTATATTTGTCATCAATCGGAAGCTGCTGAGTGACTCCAAGTGCCATACCCCTGGGTATTATTGAAACCTTATGAAGTGGATCTGCCTCTTTCTCTACTGATGCCATTAATGCATGCCCGGCTTCATGATAGGCAGTGATCTCTTTTTCCTTTTCGGAAATTATCATACTTTTTCTCTCACTTCCCATAAGAACTTTATCTTTAGCATATTCAAAATCTGACATCTCTATCTTTTTCTTTCCTACCCTGGATGCATAAAGAGCAGCTTCGTTTACCATATTTGCAATATCCGCTCCGGTAAACCCTGGTGTAGACCTTGCCAGGATTTTGATATCCACATCCTTCGCAGTAGGAGTCTTTTTTGTATGTACCTTAAATATTGCTTCCCTTCCTTTTACATCAGGGGAAGAAACCAATATTCTTCTATCAAATCTTCCAGGTCTTAAAAGGGCACTGTCTAGAATATCCGGCCTGTTTGTAGCAGCAATTATAATTACTCCTACATTTGCATCAAACCCATCCATCTCAACCAGAAGCTGGTTCAATGTTTGCTCTCTTTCATCGTGTCCGCCACCGAGTCCTGCACCTCTCTGCCTTCCAACTGCATCTATCTCATCAATAAATATCAGACATGGGGAGTGTTTCTTACCCTCTTCAAAAAGATCCCTGACCCTGGAAGCACCTACACCTACGAAAAGTTCAACAAAATCAGAACCGGAAATTGAAAAGAACGGGACATTAGCCTCACCTGCAACTGCTTTTGCAAGTAGCGTTTTCCCTGTCCCGGGCGCACCGACAAGGAGAACACCTTTGGGAATCTTCCCGCCAAGTCTCTGGAACTTCTTCGGTTCCTTCAGAAATTCAATTATTTCCTGGAGCTCATCCTTAGCCTCAACAACACCGGCTACATCTTTAAATGTTATCTTATTCTTCTCTCCCGTGAACATCTTTGCTTTACTTTTCCCGAACGAGAATGCCTTACCGCCACCCTGCTGTTTCATCATGATTACCCAGAATGCAATAAGTATAAGAAATGGGGCAAAACTCAGGATATAGGATATCCATTCCCCTTTATTAATTTTTTCTACCTTGATCTTGACCCCACTCTCTCTGAGCTTACTGATAAATTCAGGGTATTCAAGCGGTTTTGCCGTTTCATAATCAATGATCCCTCCTCCGTCAGGGGAATCAAGTTTTCCTGTTACTTCATTTGATTTTATAAAAGCTGATATTACTTCTTTTTTCTCCACTCTATTCATAAAATCTGAAAAATCGATCTTTAGTATCCGCCCTCTCGAAACATCTGATAACATTCCGTAAAGGAGAACCATAATTATTCCTGAAAAGATCCAGAACATGAAACCTTTCGGCCTTTTCTTGTTTATATTTTTTAAGTTTTTCATATCTTTCATCTCTACCTCATCCTTCGAGTTATTATATCATAAAATAGCATCTTATAAAAATCCATAATTCAGTCATATAGAGGATATCCGGATGCCAATAACTTTGACATTAATTTCGCCTTATGTTAAAAACAAACCGGAGAGAGGAATAAATGGGTAAGATCATTGGGATTGACTTAGGGACGACTAATTCTGTTGTATCCTATATGGGTGAAAATGGTGCGGAAATAGCTCTCAGCTTTCAAGGTGAGAGAATTATGCCATCTCTGGTAGCTTTTACAAAGGACAATAAGATTCTCGTCGGGAATCCGGCAAAGAGCCAGATGGTAATGAACACTAATACTGTTCATTCTGTTAAAAGGCTTATGGGGAAAAGATATTCTGAAGTAAAACCCTACCTGTATCAATTCAATTACGAGATCATTGAGGATAAAGATGATAAGCTCAGAATAAAGATCGATGATGTCCTCTATTCTGCTGAAGAAATTTCTGCAATGATAATGATGGAACTCAAAAGAGCAGCAGAAAATCATATTAAAGATACTATCGATGGTGCAATTTTAACAGTTCCGGCATATTTTAATGATTCTCAGCGTCAGTCCACAAGGGATGCAGGTGAGATAGCAGGACTGAAAGTAAAAAGAATAATAAATGAACCCACAGCCGCCTCCCTGTCATTCTCCACAAAGCTCAAAGGAGAGAGAAAAATACTCGTTTATGATTTCGGTGGAGGTACCATTGATGTTTCCATACTTGATATTCAGGATGAAGTAATAAAGGTCCTTTCAACTGCAGGTGATATAAATATAGGTGGAGATGATTTCGATATAATACTGACCCAGGAATTTATCAAAGAAATATTAGATACGACCGGCGCTGACCTCAGCGATGATAGAGTGGCGATCCAGAGACTTCGGGATGAAGCGGAAAAAGCTAAGAAAGCGCTTTCATCTGAATTGTCATACGAAATAAGCCTCCCGTTTCTGGCTGATTCAGATGAGGGTCCGATAAATTTCCAAAGAGATATCACCAGGGAGGAGTTTGAAAAACTCATAGAAAAGAAGGTGGACGAGACCATAGATATTTGTGAACGGGCTATCAAGGCCGCAGGAATATCTCCTGAAGATCTTGATGATATTCTTCTTGTGGGGGGGACTACCAGAATACCCCTTATCCAAAGCAGATTAAAGGAATTTTTCAAGAAAGATCCGGGGAAAAAGGCAAATCCGGATGAAATAGTCGCAATGGGTGCCGCAATACAAGGAGCTATCACAACAGGTGAAAGCAGAGATATTCTCCTTATCGATGTAATAGCGATGTCACTGGGGGTTAAAACTCATGGAGGGGTCTTCACCAAACTTATTAAGGCAAATACAACCATCCCCGTCTCAAAAAGCATGGTTTTCTCCACAGCAGAAAATGATCAATCAGAAGTAGAAATAGATGTTTTCCAGGGTGAATCCAACAAGACTGAAAACAATAAACTCCTCGGGAAATTTATTCTCAGTGGGATAAAACCTTCTCCCGCCGGGGAACCAAGGGTCGAAGTAGCATTCAACATTGATATTAATGGGATCCTCCTTGCTTCCGCTATTGACCTTTCCACTCAGAACAGTAAGGAGATCCGCGTCCTCCATTCAGGCCTGCTGGAAAATACTGAGATTGAAGATCTGAAGGAAAAATATTCAGAAGCAGAGTCTTTCGAAGAGGAAATGGCTGACATAAAAGTACTTAAAGAGGATATCAAACTTGTTGCTTATTACCTTGAGGTTTCCAGCAAGAATAGGGATCTTGGCAAAGATATAAGAGATGAATGTGATTCCGTAAGAAAGCAAATCCTGATCGATATTGAGACCGATGATTCCGGAAAATTACAAAAACTAAAAAAAAAATCACTGATGTTCCAGGAAGATATCAAAGTAATAATCCAGGCGGATGCAAAGCAGAAAGGAGAAGGGAAACCTGAACAGAAAAAAGAGAAGAAAGATGACACTAACCCTTTCTTAAAAGTACCTAAAGACTTTGTAGATTAAAAATTTTTATTCAGGCTTAAAACCTGCTTCTCTGATCTTCTCTTTCACTAGTTCCAATCCGGCTTTACCATCATACCTGACTTCTTTTTCATCGATAAGAACTTCCAGATTACCGATCCCATGAACCGGTTGTAAAGTATTCATAATGGTCATCCTGCAATGATTGCAACTTATATCTGACACTTTTATCTTTTCCATATTTTTATTTCCATTTTTTTTGATCAATCTTAACAGATCATATCTGCTGTTTATTAAAAGTAACATCAATACTATTCCCGAGATCAGCATAACTGCTCCCGGTCCACTTTCGGCATGATCGTGGGATGATATCTGTGTAATATTAAAATCCCCCACAAGAAGATCAAAAATGATGCCAAGAATGATAGATGTAAGTACAATTGATATCAGATAGATCACTGCTATTTTTTTCCCCAGTCTCTTCCATACAAATGACAATGTAACAGTATTTGTTGCCGGGCCGGCAATAAGAAAAGCAAGAACTGCTCCAGGCAATATTCCCTTCATCAGAAGAGACGCTGCTATCGGAATAGATCCTGTGGCACAGACATAGAGTGGAACAGATATAAGCAAGATAACAAAGTAGTGCAGGAAAGGAGTTGAAAGATAGGTGGCAGCAAAGTCGTGAGGGATCAGTGCAGATATCAATCCACCGATCACCACTCCTGCAAGAAGCCATTGGGCTATCTCTGAGGGAAGGACCTTGAACCCATAAACCAGAGCATCTCTGATACTCTTCTTTTTCTTAACTTCCTTTCCGGTCTCTTTATAAGAATCGATCTCTTTTTCATTAAAATGTGTTGCTATACCAACAATAATTCCGGAAATAAGAGATGCAATAGGCCTGAATACAGCAAAAACAGGGCCCATTAGTGCATAAGTCGCAAATATAGAATCAACTCCACTTGAAGGTGTGGAGACGAGGAATGACATAACAGAACTCTTAGATGCACCATCTTTTCTTAACCCCTCAGCTATAGGTATAACACCGCAGGAGCAGATGGGGAGGGGTATTCCCAGAATTGTTGCCTTAACGGTAGAAACTATTCCACTTTTTGAAAAATGTTTCTTAACATAGGACTCACCAAGAATAGTATGAACTATTCCTGCAAATAAGAACCCGATGATCAGGTAAGGACTGATCTCAAGAAAAAGAAAGATCGTCTCATCAATAAAATTTTGTAAAAATTTTCCCATTATTCTTCCATTAGTAATCAGACAATCAGGGAGTAAAAACCTCTCCTATGCGACTAATAAAGTCGCATTAAAAAATCAGGAAAAGGTAAAAACCCGGGAGTCTATTTTTTCTTAATGTAGAGGCCTTCGAACTGATCAACAAGTGAACGTAAGACTTTAATGTTCTTCAGGTCTGTGGTCTGCTTGCTCTTCATTGAATAAATAAGGAGTTTATGAAGTGTAGATATTTTTTTATTATAATCCATTGCATCAACTTTGATCCTCTGGGTCATAAAATATTGTGTAACTATATTCTGCAGTTTTTCTGCATGCACCTCTTTGTTATTTATCCATCTAACCAGCTGGTTGTAATTCAGGTTATTTTCTTTTTCCAGTTTCAATATCTGATTCATCGATTTTTCTATCGTTGTAACATGCTCTCTGATCAGACTTATCCTCAAAGAATCTTCATAGATCCCGCATGGAATTTCACAATGAGCTGATACATTCACGGTAATCATGGTCAACACTATTATCACTAAAATTATTTTTATATTTTTCATTTTTTTCTCCAAAATCATATTTTACCTCATATTTCGTTAAAAAACAACAATTGGCATCCTGAATACTTCGCTGGTGTAATCGTTCATCTATCATTTTCTGTTTTCAGCCATTATGCTATAATCACTTACAAATCCCCGGTTGGACACCGGATCTGATTGAAGGAGTTGACCATATGATCGAAAGACCGGAAAAAATTGAATATTATCTTGATATTGCCAAAGTGGTCTCAAGCCGTTCTACCTGTCTCAAAGTATTGATAGGTTCAATTATTGTAAATGAAGATCAGATCATTGCAACAGGCTATGTCGGAGCACCTCGCAAAACAAAAAGTTCATTGGAACACAATTTCTGCCTCAGGCAAAAACTTAAAATCCCTTCAGGTACTCAATATGAGATGTGCAGATCGGTTCACGCAGAGCAGAATGCAATAATAAATGCAGCGAGAGCGGGAGTAAGTACAATCGGCGGCGACATTTATATTTATGGCAAATCAAGAATTACCGGGGCAGACATAGATGCTTTTCCCTGTTTCATTTGCAAGAAAATGATCATAAACAGCGGAATAAACAGAGTTATCTGTTCATTGAGTGACAAGAAAGAACATTATAAAGTTTTCACAACCGATGAGTGGATCAAAGAGTGGCAGGAATCGGATATTATTGATGACAAATTTAAATACAAAGGGTAACAGCAGATAAATGAAAATTGACTATATAGGACTCACTGGAATGATGGCTTCCGGAAAAGGTGAAGTTGTAAAGATTCTTGAGGAATTTGGATACAAGTACATATCCCTATCTGATATTGTCAGGGAAGAAGTTGCTTTAGCTGCAAAACCTGTCTCACGAAGTGAAATGCAGAATATAGGGAACAGGTTGAGAAGTGAAGGCGGACCCGGCATTCTGGGGAAAAGAATATATGAAAAATTATCGGAATCACCCGGTAATAAATGGATCATTGACGGGATAAGAAATCCCCATGAAGTGTTCGAACTAAAGAACCTGAGTCCTTTTTTTTTAGTTGCGATACGATCTGACAGAGAACTGATTCTTAAAAGATTGAAGGATAGATTGAGGGATACTGATGTTGCAGATATTTCACAGCTCAATATGAGACTGGACAGAGAGTGGGGCATAAACGAACCAGTGGGAGGACAGCAGGTTGGAAAATGTGTTGAAATTTCAGATTATTTTATCGATAATAACGGAAGCCTTGATGATCTAAGGACACAAGTTCTTAAAACTTTAAAGCTGATGGAGGATGAAAATGGGTAATAGAACAGCAGTATATCCGGGATCATATGACCCACTGACCAACGGGCACATTGATATAATTGAAAGAGGCCTGAAGTTGTTTGACAAGATCATTGTTACAGCCTTAAAAAACCCTTCCAAAACATATCTTTTTTCGCTCGAGGAAAGAATTGCAATTATGGAGGAAACTTTTAAAAGCCATAAAAATATTGAAATAGATTATTTCGAAGGACTCCTCGTTGATTACCTTGAGAGGAAGAATGCATTCACAGTTGTAAGAGGATTAAGAGCAATATCTGATTTTGAGATCGAATTCCAAATGGCTCTCATGAACAGAAGCATTAAAGATAAGATCGAAACAATTTTTCTTGTACCTTCTATCTCATACTCATTCCTCAGTTCAAAACTGGTCAAGGAAATTTATAAGTTCGGTGGCGAGATCAAATCCATGGTTCCCGATATTGTTGATAAAAAGCTAAAAGAAAAATACTCTAAAAAAACAGAAGACTAACCTTTTCCGCTGATTTTTCTGTTTATCAAAGTTGCCTGAAATGCAGCACCGAAACCATTATCAATATTTACAACACTCATTCCCCCCGCACAGGAATTCAGCATCGATAAAAGGGCGGCTATTCCACCAAAATTTGCTCCATATCCGACAGAAGTAGGAACTGCTATAACCGGTGTCGCTGTCAACCCGGCAACTACCGAAGGTAATGCTCCCTCCATTCCGGCAACAACTATCAGAACAGAATAGTCATTCAGTTTTTCTCTGAGATCAAGAATACGATTTATACATGCAACCCCCACATCATATTCTTTCTCAACGATGTTCCCAAAATATTTTGCTGAAATAAAAGCCTCCTCAGCAACCTTTTCATCCGATGCTCCAGCAGTAAGGATAAGGATCTTTCCATCCAAAGATGGTCTTATCTCCCTGTCAAAAGTGAGAATGTTCCCCTTCGGATAATATTTAAGCGCTTTAAATTCACCTGTAAGTTCATCTGCTTTTCCCTGATTTATCCTTGTAATAAGTACATTCTCACCCAGCTCTTCGAATTTATTTATTATTTTCCGCAATTGTTCCGTACTTTTTCCACTTCCATAGATTACTTCCGGCAACCCTCTTCTGAACTTTCTATGGAAATCCAGTTTGATCTCCCCGATATCTTTATAAGGGAAATGTTCGATTATTTTGTAGAACTCTTCCTCAGAAAGCTTTCCTTCCTTAAGGAGTTTTATTTTTTCTTTCAAAGTTTCTTCCATCTTTTCTGTGATTTCTTTTATCCTTATCCCTTTCACTATTACTCCCCAGGGTTTTTGTCCTCCACAATTTTTGTTTCTGGAAATTTGGATGTGGACGATAAGGGAACTTCACTTTAACCGGATCTACTCCAATTATATTCTGCCATCTGTTGTTTCCCAGACCCTCCTTGTAAGAGTAATAAATATATGGAATGTCATCTGCCTCAAATCCCATAACATATGCTGCCAGAGAGTCTGCAAGAACGGGGTCTTCTGAAGCAATCGCAAATCCATGAAAAACAGGACTTCCTTTTATCGGGCCTTTCCCCTCCATTCCATAGAGTCCGTCTACAATAACAAGCGAAGGAGATATCTGTTTTAATAATTTCGCAAAATTTCTTCCTGCTATATCCAGCTGCTTTGCATATCTCTCTTCATCAGACATCCTTAGTTTTTTAATATCGTTCAGGAGACCTCCGAACAATAATCCTCTCTCTTCCGCCTTAACATAGCCGGCTTGCCCGGGGATCGACAAAATACAGGGAAACAAATGGTGGGTTTTTGGAGGGACTACAGAAATTGTATAATCCGCTTCAAATTCAGCATAACTGACCTCTCTTTTCCCTGTCAACGTTTCAACTTCCAACGTTTTATCATGAGGCAATTCATCCAGGTCCTGAAGTTTTACACCCATAAGTTCAACTTCTTTGTACCTGAATTTATAAAAAATATCCCAGGTACTCTTTTTGGTGAAAAAAGCTCCATCAGACCCCTCAATAACAGTTATATCATTAATTCCGTAATTATCTCTCAGATATATGATCAGACTTTCTACTGTCTCGTAATGTGTGTTCGCATATATTTCCCTGGAACCGGAAAGATTTATTTTTATAGCCACCTTATCCGATGATTTGATGGAAAGTTGTGGCCCTATAGCATCAAGTATTTTTTTTACAAACTTTCCCTGTCTGGTCTCCTTAGTAATTGCTATTTCTTTTCTTTCCATTAAAAGCTCTCAGATCTTATTTAATTACTTCAAACGGGAGTACGATCTTCCCTTTTGAGCCTTTCAGATTATTATCAACGATCTCGACAACAAGCGAATACTTCCCTGCTTCAAGTTCCTTATCCTTCTTCCCGTTGATCTTCACCGGTTGGAAAAAATAGGGGTTCTGAAGTTTTACAGGCTTAAAAGATGATATCTTTTTCTTACCATTCACAATGGAAATATTTGCTGTGAGATCCCAGGGTGGATTTTTCTGAACCATTTTTGCACCCTTGAGGAAAAATGTCAGGATAGGTGAATCCCCCGACTTAAACTTATACTCATTACCTGTATATGGTGAAAATTTTTGCTTCACGATACCGATCTGATAATTATCTCTCACAACTGTAAACCTTTTTTCAGCTTCAAGAAGAGTACTTACTTTCTTATAGAAAACAGGACGTGAATTACCCAGATTTTTTTTTGGTGCTGCAATATCTGAAAGTGTTAGTTTCGGAACTTCTATCTCAGCAAGCAATGTCCCGTCTTCTGAATTATCATAAGCATCTACAACTACGAGAAGATCATATTTCCCCGGTTCCAATATCAGTCCGAATGAAAGATACTCCAGCTCATTCAACCCATTGTATGGCACCAGCGCTTTAAATTTTTGATACTCAGCACCATCCCTGACAACTTTCAGATACAGATTATGGTAAGACGCTCTCTTTTTATAAACAGGAGACTGAGGCTTGTTAAATTTTTTTAAAGCAACCTTTCTTGTAATATCCTCGATCTTTTTGTTCTGTTCTTCTATTTTTAAATTTTCCTCAGCTGTCCTCTTTTCCATCTCAGATACATATTCATCATACTTAGCTTTAGTTATATCAAACTTATCTTTAAGCCCTTTCTCAAGTTCTCCGATTTTCGCATCCAGTTCAGCGGTGAAAAGGATATTTACAAAAACTGATTTCTGCAGAACATAATAATAAGTATCAAGTAATTTCAAACTGTAAATATTGTTAGAAGTTCTGGTTTTCAAAAGACCATCCAGACTTAGCTGAACCTTTTCAGGAACATCACTTTTTATTTCAGTTGAGTCAGCTCCATTATCCTGAGCCAATCCGGTTAGAGCAAAAACCAATATCAAGCTTAATAACAGAATTCTTTTTATCATAGGAATCATCCTCCTGAGAGTGATTATAACCTAACAATCCGGAATTTTCAATTTAAAGGAACAGGCGTTTCAGAGGATCTGCCATAATATCTGTAGTGTCCGGTTATCTTATAGCTGAACAATACATCCTCCAGTTCCGGACCCGCACTTATATTGTGAACAATAAGATCTTATGATGACATCGGTACAAACACCGATCCCGGGAGGGACATCCCCTCCGGGGTAATCAATTTTCATATAACTTCCGTCATATCTTACATTGAACTCAGTTCTGGCAATAGCTGCATCGGAAAGTTTGTTGCTGAACCCCTCCGGTTCTCCCTGTCTGAATCCAAAAAGAAAAATATTTCCAAAAATTAATGTGAAGAAAATTATTTTCTTCAATTTCTCAGTAATTTTTAATAATTTGACTCTTTGATCTCGAAATATGCCTGAGGATGGAGACATGCCGGACATAGATCAGGTGCTTTTGCCCCTTCATGAAGGTAACCGCAATTAATACATTTCCATACAACAACACCATCTTTTTCAAAAACATTTCCTGAATCAAGGTTATTATACAGTTTCAGGTACCTCTCTTCATGAGCTTTTTCTACTTTAGCGATCATTTTATAAGCTAAAGCAATTTCAGGAAATCCTTCCTCTTCCGCAGTTTTTGCAAACGCTGGATAGAGATCTGTCCACTCTTCATTTTCCCCCTCTGCAGCAGCCTTAAGATTCTCAAGAGTTGCACCAATTATTCCTGCAGGATATGCAGCCGTAATTTCAACTACTCCACCCTCAAGGAATTTGAAAAACCTTTTTGCATGCTCTTTTTCATTAAGTGCTGTCTCTGCAAAAAGTGCTGATATCTGTTCCAATCCTTCTTTCTTTGCCTGTTTAGCGAAATAATCATAACGCATACGCGCCTGAGACTCTCCGGCAAATGATTTCAACAGATTTTGCTCTGTTTTAGTTCCTTTTAAACTCTTCATATTTATCTCCTTAAATTAGATTTTACTATTCTTGGTAAATTCCCCAGATATATTCAGTTTAAATCCTTCCACTTTAAAACCGGGGATCTCATTAACTTCAAGATAACTACAAATTATCCCGGAAAGTTTCTCATCAAAGTAATCCGCTATTTCATCCGAATTTTTACTGAAAAGGTGATGATGATCTTCAGAAATAAGATCATATCTCATTTTGTCATCAATAGAACTTATCTTCTCGGCAATCCCCTTGTTAACAAACGTTTCAAGAATATTGTACACAGTTCCAACAGCTATATTCGGCTGCTTTTTAATAACTTCTCGGTATATCTCTTCAGCAGTAGGATGCCTTTTATTGTCTGCAAGAGTTTTAAGGATCACTACTCTCTGAGGAGTGACTTTGAGATCAAGATCCTTCAATTTGCTCCTTATCAATTCGGGTGTCATCGTCATTTTAAATAATAATAATTCTTATTTAAGAAATATTCAACTTTTTTCTTAAATAATCTCAACTACAGAAGAGACATGTAATATTGACAAGATTTTTTGATATGGGGATAATTAATTGTCAGGAGAGAAAATGAAAAAATTAGCCATAATTCTATTGATAATATTATTCTCAATTCAGGGATCCCCGAAATCATTTCCAGCAGCGGATCTGATCCTTCTGAATGGAAAAATTTTGACAATGGACAACCGGAACCCTGTTACATCTTCAATTGTAATTGTGGGAGATAAAATACAGTATACAGGAGACGATGCTGGTTCATTGAAATTCCGGGATAAACATTCCAAAGTTATAGACCTTAAGGGGAGAACTGTTATTCCCGGGCTTCATGATGCTCATCTCCATTTTGAAGCCGGTTCTGACCTTATTTCAAACAGATTAGATCTTAGATTTTTAAACAAAGAGCAGATACTGGAAAAAATAAAGGAGGCGATCAAGATCTCACCTGAGGGGGCTCTGATAAAGGCATACAGTTATAATCATGCTTATTTTAAAAATAAAAAATTTCCTGACAGATATGATCTTGATAAAGTAGCTCCTGCTAACCCTGTCATCATCACCAGAGTAGACGGACATTCTATCTGGGTAAATTCAACAACTCTTAAAAAAGCAGGAATTTCAGAAGAGACACCCGATCCCCGGGGTGGAGAATTGCTCCGGTTCAATGATAAGTCACCAACTGGAATATTAAAGGAAAATGCAGAATTACTGGTTAAAAATGTAAAGGGTCCGAAAATGGTAATCCCCGGTTCATCCAAAGAGAACAAACTTTTAACAGGGATCAGATATGCAAACAAACTGGGACTTACTTCTGTTACAACCCAGGGTAGCCTGAAACTTATGGAACAATTAAATGAACTGGACAGATCCGGGAACCTTTCACTAAGGTTCAACCTGTGGATATCTCCGGCAGAGATGGAACGGTGTGTGGAAAAGGGGATCAAATTCAGAAGCGGTTCCGACAAAGTGAAGATCTCATTTGTTAAGGTGTTTGCCGATGGATCACTCGGATCAGTTTCCGCAGCATTTTTCAAACCTTACACCAATAATCCGAAAACCAGCGGTATCCTTATCCATCCTGTCGAGGAATTAGATGAACTGATCAGTAATGCCCACAAGAACGGTTTCCAGACAGGAGTTCATGCAATTGGTAACAGGGGCGTTCATCTTGTCCTTGATGCAGTTGAAAAAGCTCAGAAAAAATTCGGAATGAAAGGGCTGAGGCACAGAATTGAACATACACAATTCATCACTAATGAAGATCTCATCAGGTTCAATAAACTTAAAATGATCCCTTCAATGCAACCTACACACTGCACAACAGATCTTCTTGTCGTTGAAGAGAGGATAGGGAAAGAAAGGGCCGGGCAGGGATACAGATGGAACTCCTTTAAAAAAGAGGGAGTGATGCTTGCATTCGGAACTGACTGGCCTGTAGAACCTCTTGACCCGAGGAGAGGATTGTATTCCTCGATAGAGAGAAGGAACATTGAGAACGGATTTCCTGAGAACGGATGGTTCCCCGATGAACAGATCGATCTGATTGACTCCATAAAGTACTACACCCTCGGTGCAGCATATGCTTCATTCAACGAAGAAAGGATCGGTTCCATTGAATCCGGCAAACTGGCTGACCTTACTATTTTTGATGGTGATCTTGATAAAATTATTGAGAAAGATAAGAAGAGTATATTGAAAGTTAAGATCTACAAAATCATTTTGAACGGAAAAATAGTAAATACTTCAGGGAAAATCTAAGCGGAAGGGCCTGGGATCGAATCCCTGTAACTCAGGACCAGGGATCCCCGTTCTAATCCTGAATGTTCTGCCACAATATTGCACTTTACTTTGAAGATAAAAAAGATATCTTTTCCGGTCTCCATTTCCAGTGTTTCAAAATTCCCCTGCCCCTTGGAGACAACAATATCAGAACTATTATAAATCTCCAGAAAATCAGGGTCTGATTGGCTTATCATCGTCCCGGCAAAAGTTGATCCTGTCTCAATGATCTCTGCTACTTCGTCTATTCCAATATATTCCGCATCTTCCTTTATAATATCGTTGATAGCAGGCCCCGATCTTACACCATAAGTTATTTTTATCTCAGGATACTTCAATTTCACATTTTCCATTAGAAGCATATCAAAGACTGCTTCACCTGCATTATCTGAAATGATGAGAAGAGTATCTGCATTCTTAAGTTTTTCTTTTAATCTCTCGTAATCATTTACAGCAAGATCCACATCTCCCACATCTATAAATATCTGATCTGTATCAAATATCTCAACTCCGCCATAATCAATTATGTTCCCAAGAAGAGAATAGAAGAGAGATGAGAACAAAGGGTCTTTGGAATCATCTATTTTTTTTCTGAAAAGTTCAATATTATCCAGGACCAGGTCATTCTGCTCTTTTCTTAATTTTTTATATGGATCCTTGTTCCCCGTCAGATCTGTTATCGCATCATATATCCTTCCTGAGAAAAGAGGAGGGGTTAAGGTTGCATAATCCGTTTCCAGAGTTTTCTTCAATGCTTCTCTAAAAACAAGGTCGGACCTCTCCTTGTCAAGGCCCATATAATCAGTTGCTCTCAATATCTGGTTCAGGATACATACAGCACATTCATTTCGCATTAACATTTTTTTACCTCAAAGATGGATATTATATTACAAACTCCGACATTTTCAAGTTTGGCAGAAGAACTGACTGAATATTAAAAAAACGTTCTGATAATCCTAGGTTTCCAGGATGACGTCAAGATATTCTTTGTATTCCGGGGGGGGATCAATGAACAGAATACCGATCTCTTTCAGGTTCGAGCCGGCTTCTCCTTTGTGGTCATTCACCCATCTTATTGACCCTCTTATTGAGAGCAAATTCTCGTTGATCCTGAACTTAACTTCAATTTCTTTGTAGGTGGGGAAAGTGCTATCGGAAATAACAGACATCCCTGTAGTGGAAATACTGGTAAGGATTGCATTGAATTCCTTTCCTTCATCTTTGATTATCAGGTCTTTAACGCCGTAAATCCTCTCTTCTTTTCTTGTTTCCATATTACACCTTGCTTATATAATAGTATTTAATGAAAAACTTTTAAATAAAATTAGAAGAATTCTTTAAATTTTGTATTTTTTCGCTAAAAAAGTTAGCCCCCAAACTGCCCTTTAGTGCCAAATCTTAACCGATCAGAAACCTCAGATCATCACTACAGATAGGATATGACTTTAGTTGAACCACTACATATTGTGTTTTTTTTTAAATTTCTCACAAAAAATTCTTGACATTTCTATAGTGAAAAAATAAAATACTTATGAGATAGGTTAAAGGGAGAATTAATGAAGGTTCTGTTCGTTTCATCAGAAGCCGTTCCATACTCAAAAAGCGGCGGGCTTGGCGATGTAGCCGGAGCACTTTCTGAAAAAATCTCAGAATCAGCTGATGTCACTCTGATAATTCCACTCTATAAAAATTCAACAAATATTCTTCCCGGGATAAAGAAATTATATGAATTCAAGGTCAGGATATCTGAAGATGAATTGAATTGTATTGTTTATGAAGCTGAAAAAAGGGGGAATCTCCGGGTACTTCTAGTTTCCAATGACCTTTTCTTCGCACGTGAATTTATCTATGGAAGTAATGAACGTGAATACCACGACAATTTTTTCAGATACCTCTTTTTTCAAAACAGTGTCATTCAATTTATCATCAACGAGGGAGAAGGGTATGATATCATCCACGTTAATGACTGGCAAACCTCACTTCTTCCTGCATTGATAAAAGAGGAAAGTTCTCCTGTATTCAGCAAATCTTCAACTATTCTTACAATACACAATCTCGGTTACCAGGGAATTTTTGAGCATTACTATTTCAAGGACACAAATCTTCCGGGCTATTATTTTACTCCTGAATCTTTGGAGTTTTATGGAAAAATCAACTCCCTCAAAGGTGGTATCGTCCATAGTGACCGGGTGGTAACCGTTAGTCCGAATTATGCGAATGAAATTCTAACCTCAGGATTCGGAGCCGGACTTGAAGGTGTTCTGAGCCACTATGCAAAAAAATTTTCAGGGATACTGAACGGAGCGGACTACAACATCTGGGCTCCGGAGAATGATCCTTTCATATTTCAAAACTATTCTGCAAAAAATTTCAACAAAAAAAAGGGAAATAAAATATCCCTCTACAAAGAGTACAAGCTCCCTTTCAAAAACGACTCTCCACTTGCAGTGGCAATTACCAGGCTCGCCTCACAAAAAGGGATAGAACTCCTTCTGAACTCTATAAATGATCTTCGGAAAAATGATATTGATTTCATTGTTCTTGGAACAGGCGAAAAAGAGTTGGAGATGAGCCTTACCAAGTTAGAGAAAAAAACCCCGAGACTTAAATTTTTCAAAAAGTTTGATGAGGAGTTATCTCACAAGCTTTATGCAGCTGGTGATATCTTTGTGATGCCTTCATTGTATGAACCCTGCGGATTATCACAAATGTACGCTCTTCGTTACGGAACCATCCCTGTCGTTAGTTCAACAGGTGGACTTGACGATACCATCGATGATATTAACAACAAGGCAGGGACAGGATTCAAATTCAGAGAGAAGACAAGTTCTGCACTCTCCACATCACTGCTGGAGGCAGCAGAACTGTACAAACTACCGTCCGAATGGAAAAAGATCGCCATGCGGGGTATGGGAAAAGATTTTTCCTGGAGTAAACCGGGAAAAGAATATTTGAAAATTTACAGACAATTAACCAAGGAGAAATAAATGAGTCAATTAGTTCCAGCAAATGACCTGAATTTTCATGAATATATCGATGAACCGGGCACATATATCGTCGATTTTTGGTCACCGACCTGCTTGCCGTGCAAACAGATCGAACCGGGCCTGGAAAAGATTGCCGAGGAATACAGCACATCCGTAAAAATTTTGAAAGTCAATGTTGATGAGAATCCATTAATATCATCAAAATACTTTGTGAGAGGATTACCGACTCTTCTGTTCATCAAAAACGGAAGTGTAAGAACACAAATAACAGGTTCAGTACCTCCGGCACTTATTGTGGAGAAACTCAAAGAGGTGATCTGAGTAATTATGATCCCAGGGATGTTCAGCGAACCTAATGGAGAGGGAATAGTAAAATGCACATTATGCCCCCATCTCTGTGTTCTTAAAGAAGCACAGACAGGCAAATGCAGCGTTAGAAAAAACTTCGGTGGGAAACTATATTCTCTTAATTCGGATAAAGTTACAGCGATCCATTCAGATCCTATCGAAAAAAAACCACTCTACCACTTCCTGCCTGGCTCTGAATCTCTCTCAATTGCAGCGATGGGATGCAATTTTAAATGCGTGTTCTGCCAGAACCATTCAATTTCAATTGTCACAGAAGGATCGGAATTGGCAGGAGAGGATATAGATCCGGAAGAGATTGTCCAGGCAGCGATCAGGGCGGGAGCTTCTTCGGTATCGTATACTTATACTGAACCGACCGTATATTTTGAACTTATGTACGAAACTGCAATAGCAGCAAAAAATGCAGGGTTGAAGAATGTAATGGTTAGTAATGGATTCATCTCAGAACCTGCTCTTGACCAGATGATCCCCCTTTTGGATGGTGCCAATATTGACCTGAAATCTTTTTCAGAAAAGTTTTATTCTGAACAATGTGGCGGTAGACTGGCACCGGTAATTGAAACTATCAGAAATCTGAGTAGTTCCGATTGCTGGCTGGAGTTAACCACACTTCTGATCCCGGAGATCAACACTTCAGAAACAGAGATAGAAATGCTTACATCATTTATTTCGGAAACCAATCCTGAGATCCCCTGGCATGTGTCAAGATTCTTTCCCCATTATCGTTTCGGGGACAAAGAACCCACTGATACAGGATTGATCGAAAAGGTATTGAACCATGGTGAAAAGAATGGGATAAAATACGTGTATGGTGGAAATTTTGACTCGGGGAAATGGGGCGATACAAGATGTCATAAATGTGGAGAGACACTAATAAACAGGAGAGGATATCATACTGCAGCAATCGGCCTCTCCCATGGAAAATGTGAAAATTGCGCTGCAGAAATACCGGGAGTATGGAATTAAATGCATAATAAAATAGCAAAAATATTTGTTTTGATCTTATTTATTATATTAGCGGGTTGTGTGGTAGATGAAGCAGAGGAACAATCCATTCTTAAATCTTATAGAACTCTGACACCTTCAATTGTATCTGTTGATCTGATAAATCAGATAATTAACAGCCTTAACTATTCTGACTTTAACGATAACCAGATCCAGCAATTGATCACTTATCCGGTTAAAGTTTATGAGATAACATACAGAACCAATTATAAAGGAGTTGAGATAATTGCATCAGGAGCTGTTACAATTCCTGAAACCGGAGAGGCACTACCTATCCTCAGTTATCATCATGGAACTATCTTTAAGGACAGCAGGGCTCCATCCAACTATGGGGGCGGTCTTAATATGGAGGCTGAAACAGCACTAAATATAATAATGGCTTCTACCGGATTTATTTGTGCATCACCGGATCTTATCGGGTATGGTGAGTCAAATGATCATCTCCACCCGTACCATCTATATTATCCCACTGCATCTGCATCAATTGATATGCTTCGGGCTGTGAAAGAATTATGTGTGAAATTAGACAAAGTGCCCGTCGATCAATATTTCATTACAGGATACTCTGAGGGCGGATATTCTGCAATGGCAGTCCAGCGTGAGATCAGGCAATATCATGCTGGTGAATTTCCCATGGTTGCATCTTCACTGGGGGCCGGAGCATATCATCTTTCAGAGTCAATAAAAAGAATGGTTGATGCCAAGACTCTTTTATCACCGGCATATATTGCATTTCTTATAACAGCATATAACGAATACTACGGATGGGAAAGAGACATATCTGCAATATTCCGTGAACCTTACAACGGCCATATTTCCGGAGGAATTCTGAAGGGGGATCTTACTCAGGGTCAGATCAATGATATGCTGACAACGAGTCTGTCAAATTTGTTAACAAATCAATTCCTGTCAGATTTCAGAGGGCAGGGTGAGGATCAACTTAAAGCGGCTTTCTCAGAGAACGATCTTTATGATAACTGGGCTCCTCAAATACCTACAAGGCTCTATCACGGAACCTGGGATGAGGTTGTCCCGTCTTTCAATTCGGAAACTGCATATTCAGCATTTCAGCAGGCAGGATCCGGCAATGTTGAATATCATCCTCTCTACAGAAAAGATCATGAAACTGCAATAATTCCCTGGATAAAAGCGACCATAATCTGGTTCAATTCATTTTAAAAACAGGTCTCTTATAATTCAAATATTAATCTGAAAGTAACATCAGAGACAGTATCCATCGGGGGAATCTCTTCATACATTGCAATGCTTATAGAATCGGTTATCCTGTAACCGAAATATACCTGATATGCAGGATTTGAGAGGTCTCCTTCCCTGAATGGAGTTGACCTGAACAGGAAACCTCCAAATACTTTTTTATAGGCTCCATGAAGATTAAAAAAGAACATTCTGCTTCTGACTTCTTGTGAATCATACCAATCGGGGATCTTGAAGAACGATCCATAAATTGACATGTCAATTGCCAGTTTGTCTTTCCTGTACAAAAAGAGAAATCCGGTTGAGAGAAAAGGTTTACCTGTACTGATCCCGGCTTTCTCCTGAAGAGGAATACCTAATGAAGCACGAAAATTAATATCGATATCCTCTCCATCATAGAGCCTGGTTAGAATTCCGGCTATAAAAGGACCAGTAATAAACATCGATTTGTTGTAGGAAAATACTTCTTTATTTTGATAGTTTACTGTATTTCTGAGATATTCATCCCTGCCGTCTTCTCCATTCCCAATGAGTTTATGAAAATCGATTATCAATTTATCCATCACCCCGCCGTAGATGACCCCTGTCCGGAGATAAAACTCAACATTAAGATTTCTCAGAAGAGATTTTCGGTATCCGATAGTCACATTGCCAAATTCAAAATCATTTACAACATCCCTGTCATAATTGAACATGTAGATGTTGGAATATCCAACATCGAGAACAAGATCACTCTTTCCGTTATCCAGCATATGATTTTTCACATAAGGGAAATAAGAAAATGACTGTATAAGAGGAAACTCAACATCCGAGGAAAAGGAAAGAACGGGAAACATGAACAAAACAATAATGATCAGGGATAAACTTGATTTTTGTACCATAAAATTTTTTAACACACCAAACAACTATAATCAAATATCATTCATTTGTTAACAAAAAAAGAACCCCCCTGCCGGGGACTTGTTGTCCTTCTTTAGAAATGGCAACGTCGCGTCCTAAAAAGCGTTTCATTTTTGATTAATGTGACCGGATTTGTTAAAATCTAATTATGAACAAATTATCTTCTACAAGATACTGGAAGCAGGGGCAGGAATTTCTTGGCGTAAAATATCCTGTCATATCGGGTGCAATGACATGGATCAGTGACTATAAACTGGTCAAAGCAGTTAGTGATGCTGGTGGATTCGGTGTTGTTGCAGCCGGGAATATGCCTACAGACCTTTTTATAGAAGAGTTGAAAAAGCTGAAAGATATAAAAGCCAACTTTGCCGCCAATCTAATAACGATCGCTCCAAATTACATGGACCACCTTAACGCCTGCATCGACCTCGGAGTTGATCACATTGTTTTTGCAGGAAGTTTCCCAAGAAAAAGTGAGGTAAAGATTGCAAAAGATTCAGGTGCAAAAGTAACATGTTTTGCATCCACGGAATCGATTGCCCAGAGGATGATAGACTACGGAACAGACGCTTTAATACTTGAGGGTTCAGAGGCCGGCGGACATATCGGTCACGTTTCTACTATAGTGCTTATACAGCAGGTGTTATTCAAGTTCCCCGACATCCCTATATTTGTAGCAGGAGGGATCGCAACGGGAAAAATGATGAGCCATCTCTTCATGATGGGAGCATCGGGAGTACAGATGGGTACTATTTTTGCAATGTCTGAAGAGAGTCCGGCCCATCCGGTATTTAAAGAAAAATATATGAAAGCAAGATCCCGGGAAGCAATGTCAACTCCACAATATGATTCCGCTCTGCCTGTTGTAGCCGTGAGAGCACTGAAGAATCAGGGGATGGATAACTTCGGGAAACTCCAGCTGGAATTACTTAAAAAGCTGAAACAGGATAAAATATCCCGTATTGATGCTCAATATGAGGTTGAGGGTTATTGGATGGGTGCATTGAAAAAAGCGGTTGTCGATGGCGATATTATAGCCGGTTCACTTATGGCCGGACAGAGCGTCGGGCTTGTAGATGAAGTGAAAAGTGTAAAGGATATAATCTCAGACCTTGTAACTGATGCAGAGCTTGAGTTTGCAAATGTCGGTAAACTTTTCGAATAATTATCAGATCCTGACCATTTTATCACCGGTTTTCTTACTTTTTACAAGAAGATATGGCGCTCCCGTATTGAATCCGGAATAGAAAAATTTGATCTCCTTTGATATCTTTTCAATGTTGAGAAGAAAATCCTGAAAAGTTGTACTAATAAAAAAATGGACAGGTTCTCCCCTTTCTCCATTATGATATCTGTATCCATATGCAGAGAACAAATAGTTGCCATTCTCAGTTGAGATCAGTTTAATCAGTGAAATAAGTATTGCTTCAGATATATCCCTGAGAATCCCGTTTACACTGACAACTGACGGTTTAATATATAAATTTGTAAAACCCGGAGAAGCCTGGTTACCCCCGCGCCTGAAGCCGTTCCCGGTAGGTTTCATTCCATATTCAAGTGAAGTTCTGAGATCGGTCAGAGATGATTCGAATACCCCTTTTTTAATTATATTAGTTACCCCACTCTGGATGCCCTCGTCATCAAACGGGACCGACCCTGCCCCGAAATCCATAAGAGGATCATCAGAAATGTTCAATACTGAAGGGTAATTAAATTTTCCTGCAATCCGGTTGTTCGCCGGCAGGAAGAACTTTGAGAAAACTTTCAACATTACTGATGATGATTCCGGTGAGAAAACAAGATCATTAAAGCGGTTGAGTGGGGGTGGAATATCGGTAAGAGAATCCAGAAGAGTATATCCCCTTGATATTAGTTTGAAAGGCTCCAGATCCTTAAAAAAGATCCTGTTGTCACTAAGATCGATCGAGCCCTCTTTCAGAGATAAATTAAGAGCGACGGAAAAAATTGTTTTTCTATACTTGGCATTGAATCCTCTGGAATTGATGAGATAGAATTTGCGATTCCTTTTTGTGAAAATTGCATTCCTGATCTTCAGTCCGGGAAAATGCAATATTGTCTCTTCTAATTGTTCTGATAACTCTGTGAAATCCTCTTCCCCTATATCATCAAATGAGGGATCATATATTTCGATCTTTACTTTATCGGCTTTCCGGGGTATCAGTTTTCTGAAGTTCTCTTTCCCCGATGAAGGAAATGATCCTGAGATCAGTTTGAATCCATTATTCACTGATCTTTTATCCGAGCCGGATAACATAAAAGTTACAGGATCACCATAATCATACATTGCACGGCAATGTATTTT
The DNA here is from genome assembly GCA_002299555.1 of Candidatus Aminicenantes bacterium UBA647. Lineage (GTDB taxonomy): Bacteria > Acidobacteriota > Aminicenantia > UBA2199 > UBA2199 > UBA647. The sequence continues at coordinate 51,672 of DBOL01000001.1, read as the reverse complement.
TTGCAATTTCAAAAGGTGGCCAACCGGAATTCCTCCGTTCCTGAGATATTTTGTAATGAAAGTTCTTTCCCTTGAAACTTCTACAGAAGAGAATCCTCTGCTGATCCCGTCCTTAACAATATCAGATATCATACAATCCTCTTGAAAAGCTCAGATTTTTGATCTTAACGGATGGCTGCCCTACTCTTACATTCAGAGTCTGCCCATCTTTAAAGCAATAACTTATTCCTCTGTCGAGACTGAAATCGTCTGCGATCATTTCCACTGACTTAAATATTTTATCAATTTTTCCACTTACAATAATACTTCCTAAAGGTTCACTAACCTTTCCTTTCCTGATCATATATGCAGATGGAATATTAAAATAAAACCGGTTCTTATGGAACAGAACCTTTCCATCCCCAAATTCTCTGGCAAATATCCCATCACTTGTTGATCCCATTAACTCATTATGGGAATATCCCCCATTCTCCAGATAAATAGCAAACATTCTGGGAATAGGCCTCTTTGTAAAATCCTCCATTCTTGAACTTCCACGATCAGATATCCCGAGATCACTGGAAGAAGTACCATTGGAGATCAAATGTCTTAATACTCCCCTCTCTATCAAAGTAGATTTAGATCTGGAAATACCTTCATCATCGTGGTTTACATTCTCAAAAAAAGGATCTCCTTTCCTGAAGGTGGAAAGTGTTATATTTTCAGACACAACCTTTTTTCCTATATCAGATACATTGAAAGGGGATAATCCACGCTTTATATGATCAGCTTCTAATGAATGTCCGAGGATCTCATGGAAAACTATTCCACCTTCTCCCGGACTTAAGATCAGCGGCAGATTTTCAGGCAATTGTTTCTTACGTGATTCGAAATTGCATCTTATGATCTCATCTAATCTTGATATAAGCCCTGATATATTGTGGCCGGAACCATCGGTATTCCCTTCTCCTATCTCAACAAAATGACCCCAATTACTCTTTTTAAACCTTATCAAAACAGAAAAATGAGAAAAGTGAGGAGAGCAATCAGGGTTTTCTCCTTTTATTATGACTTTCTTTTTTCTTAAGGTTTTAAATATAATTTCCCATTCCAGGCCGGAAATTTTGTTAAGAAAAGATGATATCTGTTCACCCCACTTTGAAACAGCTCCGGTATTAAACTCCGATCTTTCATCGGGAGGAACAAAAAATTTCCTTCTCAAGTGTTCAGGAAGAATTTTGATCAAATCATTCCGGCTGTTGAATTCCCCGGATTCAATATATCGATCCTTTCCTATCTCCCTGGTAATGTATCCGTTTCGCTCCCTGAATGAATATTCATTGATATTACCCGGCCTTTTCCTGAAAATGTTGGACAGAGTACTTTCAATTATCTTAGTTTTCTCTCTCCTCATTTATTACAACATTCAATTTCAAGAAATGACAACTTTACTTACTTATTGAATCAACTATATTTTTCTCCATCCCATAGATTATCGTCATGATTCCATACTCAGGATCGAATAATATAGACATCTTTAATTCACGGAAGTAGTCATCAATATTTTTTCTTAAAACAGGCATAGCCTTCTTCTTTGTGTTGTGATGATCCCATACATCCCAGATTATAATTCCAACTGCTATAAGAGTTCCTGCAAATTTTCCACCGGCTCTCATTGCAACTTTTCCACCAGTTTTTGTTGCTAGTCCTGCAGCAGCTTTAGAAGACAATTTTGCCGATATTTTAGAACCTATCTTTGTAAAAACAGGTTTTAGTGATCTGAATAATACTAAAGCTCCTCCGGCTCCGGCACCCACCAGCGTTTTGAGGGTTAAAGAAATTTCCCTGTCTCCCGATACATTACTGGTAATAATAGCAATATCTCTCAAGAACCTGTCCCAATCAACACTTTTTATTTTATATTTCCCCGGAATACTTTCCAGCTTCGTAGATAAGAATGTAGAATAGTCATTCATGATCTCATTTATCATCCTCTCCAATTCCAATTGTGCTATTTTAGGACGGAGAACCCTGTTTGAAAATTCCTGCTGAACGTCTTCGGTTATCTTCTCAACTGCAGAAGGGCTGTCACTGTCTACCCAATGCCATATCTGAGCTAGTAATCCCTTTATTCCAATGCTCTGCTGGGTCCAATAACTAAAATACCATTCAAGAAAATCAGAATCCACCCGCGCCATAAGCTCAACAGTCCAATTTTCCAGTTTATTTTGTGCAAGCTTTTCCGATCTCTCACGACTCTCTTTCAGAATATCACGAACTTCATTGTTAACCCCGGCCCAGTCAATTTCAACGACAACAGGTTTTTCAAGAGGAGGTTGAGTAGAAACATCTTTAGAAGATTTGAACAAAAACATTTTTCCCAATCCGGCCACAAGTATCAGAACTACGAGTATCCACAAAACTTTGGAAACAGATCTTAAAAAATCACTCCATGCGAACAAGCGGCTCGACTTCCGTTCGTAACGTTCTTCACGTTCCTTCCTGTCTCTAGCCATTTCTGATCCCTCCTGATAAATTAGAGCTTATTCTTCTTTCTCCATTTTCCCTTCTTTTATATCTGTTTTTAATCTGATTATAAGGAGAGGACTTTTGAAAGCATTAGTCCTGACTCTTAAAAAAGTTGAGAATTGTCCGATCTGAAGAGGGATGAATGTTACAGTGAGAATGCAATCCTTCCCAGGCTTAATGATTTTTTTTGTAAAAATTGTCGAAACTTCAGGGCTGTGAGTAACTTCAAGTATTCTGAGATCTATATTTCCGGTATTTTTGATTACAACTTCCTTTGAAGGATTTTCACTAATACTGATCTCACCGAAATCCAACACATCCTTATCAACTTCAACTACTGAAAAATCCTTTAACTTTATCAGGCCTGAAAGAACTAAACGGACATAAGGATCAGATTTATCATTAGATGCTACAGTGACAGTCTTAACTACCTTCCCTCTATAACCTTTCGAAAAGAATTTTAACGGAATTGTCCCCTTTTCACCGGGTTTATATTCCTTTTTTTCCAATCTTGTATAAGTACATCCACAGGAAGTATTAATGTTTTTTATTATAAGGAGTTCATCACCTGTATTTTCGAAATTATAAACAAGATCCATAACCTTACCGCTTATGATCTCACCAAAATCAACTTTTTTCTTCTCAAAAGTGATCTCTGGTCCTGCATGGACCATAACTACAATTATCATGAATACCAATAAAAAAATAGTTTTTTTCATTTTTTCTCCGTTTCCCCGATTTTCTTTTCAAGGATCTTTATCCGTTCAATGTATTTTTCAATATTTCTAAGGATCACCTGACTTCTCTTCCAGGACATCAGTTCCTGCTGAGGTATTCCTGCGACTATACTTTTATCCTTAACATTTCCTGAAATTCCTGTCTTTGCTGCTATCATTACTCCATCACCAACCTTAATATGATCTGCAAGTCCGACCTGACCTGCCATTATCACATTCTTCCCAACCTCGGTTGAGCCGGAAATACCACTCTGTGCCGAGATCGAAGTACTTTCTCCAACTTTCACATTATGTCCTATCTGAACAAGGTTGTCAATTTTGACCGAGTCACAGATCTGTGTCGAATCAAGGGTAGATCTGTCGATACAAACATTAGCCCCAATCTCACAATTATCTCCAATAATAACATTTCCTCTCTGAGGGATCTTCAAAGGTTTTCCGGTTTTATCTCTGGCAAATCCAAACCCGTCTGATCCTATGACCGCCCCGGGTTGTATGACAACACTATTACCGATAACAACATCTTCACGGATCACAACATTTGAATATATCAATGCATTATCTCCGATCTTCACATTGTTATATATCCTGACACCTGAATGTATCTCACAATTTTTCCCGATCTCAACTTTTTCCCCGATATAGGAGTGATCTCCGATCGATGAGTCAGTTCCGATACTTGCGGAGGCGGCAACACTTACAAATTCCCCGATCCCATGACTGAATCGTTCGAGAGGAAGAAAATGTGAAATGAGTGTGGAAAGTGCAATATACGGATCCTCGACATATATAAGATTTTTGTATCTGATACTACTGTTCTCTTTTACTACAAGTGCCCCTGCATTGATCTTTTCGGTGATCATCTCAGGTTTTACAGCTATTGCGATCTCATCCGGCCCTGCATTATCGAGAGAGTTAACGACTTTTATCTTGAAATCAGGATCACCTTCAAGTTTCCCTTCAAGAATTTTACTTATCTCTTTTAAGCTGTTCATCTCTTTCCCTGTCAAAAATTGAAGTTAATTTAGCCCCGAAGAGTATAACACCCATTGAGAATTCCATCCAGAAACCAAAAAGAATTACAGCAATTATCGGCCCTCCCAACTTCCCCACTATCGATACTTTTACCAGATAATAAGTGTATATCCTTTTTGTAAATTCCCATAGAAGAGCTGAGATCAGTGCTGAAATGAAAGCACCTTTAATGCAGACCTTTTTTTCCGGTATCCATTTAAATATAAAGAAAAATATCAAAAATGTAATAGTGAAAGGCGCAATAAATTTAACTCCAAACTTGTTTAGAGCTTCTATCGAGTCGGGGTTAATATATTCAGCCAGAAGAGTACTTTTAAACAATGATGTTACCGTTGTTATAAAACCGGTTATAATAAAAGATGCTACAGCGAGAAGTCCTACTATGAATAAGAGAGCGATCTCACTTGCTCTCCTCGCCCAGAACGCTCTGTTTCTTATCCCGGTAGAGAGATCTATATGAAACATCTCATTGACATACTGGACAACTTTCTTAAAGATAAGGACTGCAAGGAAAAACGAAAATAATACACCGAAAATTCCTATATTTTTAAGATTTGATGATATTTCGTTTGCCTTTACTAAAAAATCCGGTGAAATTGAATTGAAAAATTCCGGTGAGAATGGATAAACTCCTTTGATAGAAATATCAGTACTGCCTAAAACCTTGGTGAAAATGAAGGAAAAAAAAGTTAAAAGAAATAAAGTGGAAATGATCGAGTAATAAGCAAGGACACTTGCTTTATCAAAAACATTTTCCCGGTAGAGTTCTTTTAAGGCAATAATAAGACCCTTTGTGATCCGAAGTTCTTTAAATGAAATTTTTTTCATAGTAAAAAAAAATGGGAGGGCAGAACCCTCCCATTAATGTTATGCGTAATTACCTTCTAGAAAGTGTATTTGCCCCATTTCACAAAGAAGATAATCAGATCGATAAGAAGTACATAGATAACCAGTGATTCAATGAGAACCAGGCCAAGAATAAGTACTCCTCTGATAGAATCAGCAGCAGCAGGATTTCTTCCGATATTCTCTACTGCTGTACTGAGAGCTTTTGACTGTGCATAAGCTCCACCGATAGATGCAAAGGTTAAACCGATAACACCTATGATGATCGACCATAAAAAGAGAGGAGTTGCATCTGCAACATTATTCACAACACCTTCTTCTGCTGAAACTGTTACTGACAATGCCAGTAAGATAAACATTGATAACATTAATTTTTTTGTCATTTTATATTTCTCCTTATGATTAATGTTCTGATTCCATGGCTCCCGCAAGATAAATTGTCGTCAACATGACAAAGATATAAGCCTGAAGGAGTGAAGTTATTACAGCGAGCGCCATTATAGGAAGTGGAGCGATAAATGGTACAAGAGAAGCAATGATAATAATTACCATATCCTCTCCGAAAATATTCCCGTAAAGCCTTATGGAAAGTGACAATGGCCTTGAAATATGGGAAATTATCTCTATTGGAACAAACAGGATCGCCAACCACCAGATCGGCCCTGTGAACGTTTTCAGATAACCAAGCAACCCGTGCTTCCTGACCCCCTGGTAATGATAGTAAACAAATACAAAAAATGCGCAACCTACAGTAACATTAAGATTTGCAGTCGGAGAACCCAACTCAGGCAGCAGACCCATAAGATTTGAAACTGCAATGAAAATTCCCATTGTAGCAATGACCGGAAGGAATTTTCGCCCCTCCTCTCCCATTGCATCATCGATCATTCCCCGGAAAGCAGTATAGAGCATCTCCAGAAAATTCTGCATTTTCCCGGGAAAAACAGAAAGGTTCTTTACTGTGAGTTTAAAGAAAATTATTATTATCAGTGTAGCGATAAGTGCAAGTAAAATGTGGGAAGGCACAATATCTATCCCGGGATCAATATGCTTTCCGAAAAGGCTAAGAATCTTCCGCAGGATCCCATTCACAAATTCAACAATAACTAACCTATGCTCCATCTTTAAAACTCCTGTATAGCTGCCTGCCGCCTTCTCCAATGATCGACATTATGATCACGGAAAGTCCAAGCAGATAAAATAACACTGCCGGCTCAGAATACCTTGATACTAAAATAAAGATCACCGAGATAAAGATAAGTTTCCCGAAACCTGCCAGAACGAAGAATCCTTTACCCTTTCTTTTGTGAATGACCCTGTCTACAACAAGGATCATCAGATAGTATCCGAGCAAACTAACACAACTTCCGACGAAAAACATTATACAATAAAGGACACTCTTTGTAAAAACAAATATTGTTAAAATAAGCATTAACGAAAAGAACATGGCTCTTTTTTGAACTCTTTTTATCAGCTTCTCACTACTTTCGTTTTTCATATTTATTTATTACCTTAAAAAAATTGTAAAATCCGGCTGCCAGTCCATATAGTGTAAGAATAATCGTGAAAACAGGATCTGTCCCAAAAAAACCATCCAGGACAACCCCTATAAACAAGCCTACCCCGATCGATGCAGGAAACATTATTCCCAGTGTTGAATAGGCTGCAAACTTTTTCTTCTGATCCGAATCATCAACTTCTTTAGAAGGGGTCTGACCCCGTTTTCTGAAAAATCTCATTTAAAGATCTGGAAGTCCCGGAAGTGTTGACTTCAGGCTAATATTCGTCCTCATCACCATCTTCTTTGATATTGTATCCATCAAAATTTTCCGATGAGCTCTCGTCACCGTATTCATTCTCATCAGTAAAATATTCAGGTGAGCCAAATTCTTCTTGTCCAAAGTCACCTTTTCTCTCTTCTATTGCAGAAAAGAACTCTTCTTCATCTTCAAAATGCCGGATATAACTTGATTCCACTTCACTGTAATAAAGTTCGATATAATCTTCATCAACTTGACAAAAAACCGCCATTTGCTCATTTGTATCAATATCTCCGATAACTTCATGAGTTTTCGAAGCAGAAATTCTGATCGCATCGAGAATCTTCCACGAAATGACCTCGAGTTGTTCCATATAATAACTCCTTACTTACTTTTAAAAATTAATATAATATTTAAAATGATATTTCCTGTTTGTCAAGTATTTTTTGATAAAATCTAAGAATAAATAAAAAAGCAGCAACAATCCCCTCAAAAAAAACTAAAACTGACTCTGATCACTTAAGGTTATAAAAAGTGTTCAAACCTTTATAAAGAGCGGAATCTCCAAGTTCTTCTTCTATTCTCAGAAGCTGGTTGTATTTTGCGATCCGTTCACTTCTTGATGTTGATCCTGTCTTGATCTGACCTGTTGACAAACCAACGGCAAGATCTGCAATGAATGTATCTTCGGTCTCACCTGACCTGTGAGACACTACAGCCGTAAATCCACTCTTTTGTGCCATTTTTATAGTTTCAATTGTTTCGCTTACAGTTCCTATCTGATTGAGCTTTATAAGGATCGAATTGGTAATTCCCTCTTTTATCCCTCTCATTAATCTTTTAGGATTTGTAACAAAAAGGTCGTCACCAACGATCTGGATCTTTTTACCGAGTTTCTCTGTCATCAACTTCCAGCCATCCCAATCATCTTCCGCCAGTCCATCCTCTATTGATATGATAGGATATTTTGATACCAGATCAGAGTAGAAACTTATCATGTCTGAAGAGCTCAGGACCTCCCCTGTAGATTTCTTGAACACATATTTCCCATTTTCAAAAAATTCAGATGCTGCCGGATCCAGAGCAATATGGACATCTTCGCCGGGCCTGTAACCTGCTTTCTCTACAGCCTCTACGATCAAAGTGAGGGCTTCCTCATTTGAGCCAAGATTAGGGGCAAATCCGCCTTCATCCCCTACCGAAGTATTATAGCCTTTCTCTTTAAGTACACTTTTCAGTGTATGGAATATTTCAGCACTTACACGAAGCCCTTCTCTGAATGATACAGCACCAGTGGGCATCACCATGAACTCCTGAAGGTCCACACTATTATCAGCATGGGAACCGCCATTTAAAATATTAAGCATCGGAACGGGCAATTCGTATGATCCTGCCCCACCAAGGTACCTGTAAAGCGGGAGTTCTGAAAAAATTGCACCTGCTTTTGCTGCAGCCATCGAGACAGCAAGCATAGCATTCGCACCAAGTTTGGATTTATTATCTGTCCCATCCAGCCCGATCATTATGTCATCTATTTTCTTTTGTTCCAGGACATTAACACCTTCAAGAGCCGGATAGATTAGATCTTCCACATTCTTCACAGCTTGAAGAACTCCCTTCCCTTTGTATCTGCTCTTGTCACCATCACGAAGTTCTACCGCTTCATGTGTCCCGGTGGATGCACCTGAAGGGACAGCCGCCCTGGCAATAAGACCGGATTCCAATTGAAGATCTACCTCTATAGTTGGATTCCCCCGGGAATCGAGTATTTCTCTGCCTTTAATTTCTAAAATATGCATGTTATATCTAATTAAAGAAGGAGCTATTTAGCAGCTTTTTTCGCTGTTTCTTTCTTGACTTCGGCTTTAACTTCTGTCTTTATGTTCTTTTTAAGATCATCAACCATCTCTTTCATCTGGCCGAGTCCTTTATCAACAGCCTGTTTTGCATTATCATAATTTTTCAATGCAGTTTTCTCTATCTTTTTATAATTGTCTTTTACTTCGTCTGATGCCTTGTCTGCCGCATCTTTGATCTGCTTTCTGGTCTCTTCACCTGTCTGAGGTGCATAAAGAAGTGCAAATCCTGCACCCAATGCAGCTCCGGTTAAAAATCCAAGCAATGTACTTATAAAACTTCCGCCATTATCACTACTCATTCTTTCCTCCTTTCCTTTTTTTCATAAATTTCCATCCCAATTTCAGTGCAGGGAAAAAAGCAAGTACTCCTGCCGATTGCTTTAACAGGTTTTTGTTAAGAAACTTAAGTGAATTTGAAACTGAACCAACAGATTCTCTTGTAGTATCAATTATTGAGTTGATCTTTGTCAGATCTTCATCAACTTTTTCACTCACATCGTGCAGTTTTATGGTCAGCTTTCTTGCTTCATAAGAAGTCTTTTCAAGGTCTGACAGAAGAGACTTCAATTGATTCAAAGCCGGAACCAGACTAATTACAACCAACAAAAAACCTACTGAAAATATTAGAGCAACTATAAATACGATTACTATTGTTACTGAGTCCATTTTTTCCCTTATTAAAATAATATATTAACACTCTCTGTATGTCAACAAATTCCGGGATATCAGCTTTTAAAATATGATTTAATAAGCTCTTCAGCTCCATCCGTCGGAAGCATTTTACCATCAACAATTTTCCTTCTCACATCCTCCAGCCGGGCCCGGACAACTTTATTCGAATAAAAACTATCTTTCAGGAAGTCTTCAACAAGAGAAATTGTCCAATTGAATGCCTGATCCCTCCTCCTCCTTTCGAACATACCACTTTTATAGGTGTTATTCTGAAAATTTTTCGCAATCTCAACTATCCTGTTTATACCCCTGTTTTCAATTGCAGATGCGATAATAACTTCCCGTTTCCACCCCTCGGTTGATGGCTGAAGATAGTGTATTGCTCTTGAATATTCTCCCTTTGTCATTTCTGCTCTTTTAAGATTATTACCATCAGCTTTGTTGACAACTATAAGATCTGCAAGTTCCATTACACCCCTTTTTATCCCCTGCAATTCATCCCCGCTGCCGGGATTCAGAATTAGAACAAAAAAATCAACCATCAACCTGACGGCAACCTCACTTTGCCCGACACCAACTGTCTCAAGAAGGATCACATCATAACCGGCTGTCTCACACAACAAAATAGTCTCTCTGCTCTTCCTGGTAACTCCACCGAGAGTTCCACCAGATGGAGAAGGCCTTATAAAACAATTATCCTCTCTTACCAACCTCTCCATCCTTGTCTTATCACCGAGAATACTGCCTCCTGTAAGTGTACTGCTGGGATCTACTGCAAGGATTGCGATTTTATGTCCTTCTGACAACAATTCAAGTGCGATCTCTTCAATTATTGTGCTCTTCCCTGCTCCAGGCGGACCTGTAATCCCTATCCTCAAAGATCTCCCGGGATCTGGACCGATCTTTTTTAATATTTCTCTACCCTTTGAATAGTGAGAGGGGGAATTACTTTCGACAAGTGTTATCGCTCTTGCCAGAAGGGTTTTGTTATTTTCCTTTATCCCTGCAGTAAATTCTTCAACAGACGGTTCACCTTTTTTCTCAGGCCTGTTTTTGAACGGGCCTTTACCTGAATCCATAACGCCCCTTTTAACTATCGTTGCGAATGTGTCCTCATTCTTATCTATAACCCACTCGGGTAAATAGAAGTCACTCTCTCTCTTCTTATCCTCAGTCATTGTTCAGATTATATCCCACATAAAAAAAACAAAAAAGAGGAAGGGTTGAAACTCTGAGTGAAGATTACTTGTTTCCCAGCAATTCTTTATTTGTAATTAACTCATAAAGTTTTTCTGCTATAAACTTATATCCTTTTGCATTCGGGTGACCGTCAGGGATCAGGTAATCTGAATATTTTGCTGGATCGATCTCTTTATGAAATAACAAATTATTGTCAACAATCGGTATCTGATAAGACAATGCAATGTCCCGGATAATCTCATTCACTTTAAAACCGTGAAAATGGAAATATGTCATAAAAACCAGGTTGAAATCATTAACCTTGCTCATCTCTATTAATTTGATAAGGTTATACCTGAGTTGTTTTTTATGAATGTCCCTGTTTATATAAAATGTTTTAAAGTTGTCTCTGTTTATTTTATCATAATAGAAGAACTTATCGTGAGAAGGGACTCCCCTGATCTTGCTGGAAATAAGTTTATAAAGTTTGTGAACTCTTGTAGACAATAAAAAGATTCTTATTTTCACTTTCAGAAGAGTAAAACCTGTTATTTGCTTTTTTTCAAATTTCCAATAAGTACTGTCACTTAAGTTCCAATGATCATTATTCCCGGTTAATACAATAACAAGATGGGGATTGTATTTGTTGAGATTTTTTTTAAGCACATTGATTGCAGTTGTAGAGTTCGAACCTGAAATTCCAAGATTCAGAACTTTAACATTCTTTGACCCGATTGCATTATCGAAACTTTTTTTTAACATATTGGGGAAATTTCCATCAAATGCACCCTGAGTCCATGAATCACCAATGCAAAAGATAGTGCTGTCAGATCTGTCAGATCTTTTTGAAATATTCACATTCTCAATTTTCAGGAGATGAACAAAACCCAAAAACCTTAGAAAAAGTTCCAGTAATACCAATATGAGCACAATATAACCAAAAACCTTTAAAAATTTTTGCAAATATTTCATAGGGTTTTTCTAACACAGCAAAAAAGTGTTGTCAAAATCTCCGAGATCAACCATATTTATCTTTTTTTATACTCAGATTGACAATCAACCAACTAAGAGACAGACACAGAACTACACTTCGAGTCTTGACAGTATAAATGGAAACAATTAGAATAACCTGATAAGGAGATAATATGTTTGGAAGTCTTGGAATTTGGGAAAT